>JAPKAW010000087.1 GCA_028825055.1 Flavobacteriales bacterium
TAACGTGTGGAATGCACCGTTTAGAAGTGCGTTGTGCACCAGGTCACTCAGCTGGACATGTGGTCTTTGTGAATCACGAGCAAGGGTGGGTTATTGGGGGGGACGTGCTGTTCCAGGGAAGCGTGGGGCGAACAGACCTCCCCGGTGGAGACGGAGCGGTCCTTGCGAAGAGTATCGAGAATCAACTCTTTACATTGCCCGATTCCTTCGAAGTGTGGCCTGGACATGGTCCATCTACGGCCATCGGTGCAGAAAAGGCCTCCAACCCCTACGTCAATGCAGAAGGTTCAGGTATGCTCCAACGCTGAGATTATGCGATTTCAACGGCTGGAATACGTTGAAGATGAAAGGAGAAACGGGTCCCTTCTCCGATTTTCGATGCGACTTGAATTTCTTGACCATGCGCTTCCAAAATGTGCTTGACAATCGCCAAGCCCAGTCCAGAACCTCCAGAGTTCCGCGAACGGCTTCGGTCCACGCGATAAAAACGCTCATAGATGCGCGCTTGATCCTCTTCAGAGATCCCAATGCCATCGTCCTCAATCGCGACTTCAACGAACTGGCCCTTGATTGAAAGCGCCACGTGTGTGGATCCTTCGGGTTTGCCATAATGGATAGAGTTTCCCATTAAATTGACCAGAACCTGCCGCATTTGACTGCCCCCGCATAGCACCATGGGCTCATCTTCGATGTCGGATTCAATGGAATGAGACAACGAAATACCGTGTTGTTGTGCTTTGACTTCTACGCTCTCAAGGGAGTCCCGAACCATTGAAGTGATACTATGCGGTTCCAGCCGCATCTCGAAACTAGAAGACTCCAAACGTGCAATGGTGTCCAAATCTTCAAGTAGTTCAGCCATCCGCGAAATGTTTTTTGCAGCTTTGGAAAGGAACTTTCGGTTCAGCTCTTTATTTTCCAAATCACTCTCTAATAGCGTTAGTACAAAGCCTTGAATATTGAAGAGAGGCGTTTTGAGTTCATGTGCCAAATTGCCGATAAATTCTTTTCGAAAATTATCTTTTGCGTGCATCTTCTGGATCGACTCGACTTGCTGATTTGCCCATTGGACTAAATCGACATTTTCATCTTTATTCTTAGCCGATGCGATTGTTTGCAATTCGGCACCACTGCTTTCTTTCACCTTGGTTATGGCTTCAGAGAGCATTTGAACGCGATTGTACACGAACTTGTTTACGGACCATTCAATAAGCATCGAGCTCACGTACTCCATAACGAGACCAACTAAAATGGCCATTGCCCAAAGGTGCATTGAGTCCAATGCGTGCAGCAGACCAAAGCATACAATCGCACTCAGAGCAGCGATGATTGGAGAAGTCTTTTGGGCAACTTCTTTTGGAGTTAGTTCTGAATTCACAACTCGAATTTATAGCCAACTCCTTTGACTGTTTTTATGCACTTGTCCCCAATTTTGGATCGAAGTTTACGGATGTGGACATCGATAGTGCGGTCACCAACAATTACGTCGTTCCCCCAAACCGAAGACAAGATAGTATACCGGGTGAAGACCTTTCCAGGTTGAGACCAGAGTAAGCTCAGTAATTCAAATTCTTTTTTGGGCAGGTTGATTTCCTTGCCGTTTTGAATGGCCAAATAGCGTTCTCGATCAATAGAGATGCCGTGGTGCTCTCCAGCCTGCAATTCCGATGAGACGCGTTTTACACGACGCAGCAAGGCTTTGATTCGGCTTGTCAAAACCCGCGGCTTGATGGACTTAAGAATGTAGTCGTCTGCACCGGAATCAAAACCGGCAACTTGGCTATAGTCCTCACCTCTTGCCGTTAAAAAGGCCACTATACAATGAGACAATGAAGGTTCTTTTCGAATATGGGTACAGGCTTCAATGCCACCCATTTCGGGCATCATGACATCCAATAGAATTAAGTCAGGCTTGATTTCTAAGGCCAATTCTAACCCTTCTCGACCATTGTTAGCGCTCCGTACATCGTAGCCAGCCTGAATCAGGTTGAACCCAATAAATTCTAGAATATCCGGTTCATCATCGACCAGTAATATCGTCTGTTTGGGCACGTGTGAGTCGTTTCCTAAAGATTCAATTTCTATTGTGTCGCCCATGTGAAGAGATTGTGATTGAATTGTAACGATTACATCAATCGCGAATTCGGCTGAACTTTAATGCGTGCAGCATCCAGCGAGGAAGAGACTCATCAGCACCGCGTTTTTGAACATCCATAAACAAACCCCATTTCTCGATAATCGGGATTTTGTGGACTTCGATCATTTCCAACCAACATTCGTCGGGATCGTCGATGTAAGTGCAGTGGACTTTAGTTTCACCCATTCCAATAGCGTCTGCAGTGTCACAACGGAATCCAAACCCTTGTACTGACAACGTTTTACCGAGATTCTCCATGCCGCGGACATCGAAGCCGAGGTGAGCAAACCCGGTATCGCACCAAATCCGGTCTTCGAAAATAAATCGGCCTGAGCGGTCTTCCGCTTGTACCAACTCGATAAAGGTCCGACCGGTCAGTGGTCCAAATCCGCCTGATGCAGCGTTGGGCTGCGTCAACCGCACGCGACGGTAGCTTTCAGCCCCATATGGGCGGTGTGACCAATCACATTGCACGGCAGTCTCATCGAATAAAACTTCACTATAACCGAGAGTGGCCGCGTACAATTTCAGTGAGGCTTCCATGTCGGAAACCCCGATTGTACACCCCAAAACGCCTCCCGATGCATGTCCTGTTTTTGCAAAGGAATCTGTGGATTCTAAAATTTGAAAAACATTGCCGTCCAGATCGTTCAAAAAGAAGGTGGGGGCTCCCCACGGGGTGCGGGTGAGTTTTTCGTCACAGGTCACATCATCGAATTGAAGCGCGTGCTTGTGCATTCGGACGATGTCCTTCGTTTTCATTTGAACCACAGCAATTCCGAGGTCTCCAAAGCCAATATCCCATGAAGCCGGTTTGGGGACAAAAGAAGTTGGCTGCAGTACTTCGAATGCGCAACCTCCTTGGAGGTTCAGCACCATGCTTGCCCGCTTGAGGATGGTTTCACCTCGCGTGTGACTGTTCATCAACGGAGCTTCCTGAACCGAATCAAAAAAGGGAATGTCCATTCCGAACAATTGGCGGTACAATCTTAAAGACCGATCCATGTCGGTTACGGATAAGCCGATGTGCTGCATGCCTTGAATGCGATATGCAGTGCTAGAATGGTTGGCAGTTTGGCTCATGGAAAATCAAAGTTATTCAGATGTCACGCTTCGAATGGCGCGCACGTAGTTTGACCAAGCCTGCTTCGACTTGGGGTCATTCCAAATCTTTCTAGCCTGCACCATGCCTTTCCAGTCGAGATACAAACCATACCAAAACCCTGCGATTCGGCTTCCTACTAGATTGAAGGTGTACCAACCAAACATGGCTGTCCAGCTCCATCCATCGCTAAAAGCGCCGACAATCAAAGCGACGGCAAAGGATTGAATCCACCAATAAAGGGGGAACAAAAACATGCTAGTCGACATTTTGAATGTGCTCATGAAGGCCACCTCTTTGACTCGTTTTTCGCTCTGTTTTTGGATAACAAAGGCAAGAGGAAAGGACGGGAGGCCACCGATAAAAGCAAGGGGAGCGAGTAACCAGGTAAACCACTTTGATGACCTGCGGGAATCTTCGTCTAGACTCAGATCTTCAGGTCGCGCGACGTTCAGAATTCCGGATGCACTCAGTTGTTGATGCGCTTCTTCGATGCCCTTCCAATCGGATGCTTTTAGGGAACGAAAACGTTTCGTAAGCTGCTGAGCCTCATGCCATTCGTGGCCTTCAAGTTCAGTGGTTCGCATGGCGCGAACAAAGTCAATGAGAATGGGATAGCGCTCTTCCGGTTGAATGTTGACCATCAGGTAGTCCAAGGCTGAATAAATGCGATCTAACAAGGATTTCTGATCGAATTCTCCGCTTTCTGAATCAAAGAGATCCTTGAAAGGAATGGGTGTTCCAACACGGTATCGAAGCCTACGCTGCATGGCGTCTGCTTGCTCGTAGTCGATGCCTACGGGCAATACAACAAGATTGTCCATTTCGGGATTACGCCGTAACGACATTGCGACCATGTCGGCGACTCCTCGTTTCAATGGACGCAGCGTTTTCATTGCTTGGTGGTTCCCTTCGGGGAAAAGCCCAATGGTGGCTCCTAAACTCAAGCGGTCAACGCAGATTTCGAAAATTCTTTGGTTTCGTTCTTTCGCATCAGGCAGTCGATCACGCTGCCGAAAAATGGGCATTTGATTGAAGCTGAAAAGCAATTTCCGAATGATGGGCGTTTTGAAAATATCTGCCCGGGTGAGCCAATGAATTTGATGGTTCGCAGCGAGCATGCAGCTAATAAGGGGGTCCATCAATCCGTTTTGATGATTTGAGACCATGATCATCGGAACATCCGTACCGGGGACCAGGTTGCTGCCTTCAGCACCTTCCATCCGATGGAAACGCGAAACAGCAGATCGGACGAACTGGATGGCGAGGCTATAGCCCACATATGTTTTCTGAACCGGAGGTTCGTGAAATGTCTTCTTCACCTGAGTTTGGCTCCTGTAAGGTTCGTAATGGACTCGAGAATACGCTTAATGCACTGATCGATGCGCTTGTCAGTAAGTGTTTTTTTCTCGTCTTGCAAAGTCAGAGATATCGCATAAGAAACTTGGTTGGCCTCCAGTTTATCGCCTTCATAGACGTCGAATAATCCAACGCGTTTTAGCAGGTGCTTTTCGGCTTGCCATGCTGCATCGCGGATGGCTCCGAAAGATGTTCCCTTCTCCAACAGCAGGGACAAATCACGGCGAACGCTCGGGAACTTAGGAAGGTCTTTTGCTTGAATTGTGCTGCGACTTGAAACCAGGAGTAAAGGCTCCAAAAGAAAATCAGCCCAAAACACCGGCTGTTGTACATCGCAGAATGCCGTGACTTCTGGATTGACAACCCCCAAACGGCCTAACCGTACATCTCCTTTGTAAAGATCGATGCCATCGGATAAAACGCCTGTATTGGCAACGGTTTCAGTGCGACCTTGGATTCCGAGGGCGTCTAAAATCGTGAGTGCTTCTTCTTTTAATTGATAAAAGCCAACTGATCCGGTGTCCTGGTTCCAGTTTTCGGGATTGGTTCTTCCCGTCATCCACAAGGAGAGCCTTTCGGTTTCTTCAAAATGTGTGGTTAAATCGGAAGCGTCGGAATCTTCTCCAGAATGTTTGCGGTACGTTCTGCCGAGTTCGAACAACCGCAAATCGGGATGCTGGAAGTTTCTGTTGCGTGCAATCGCCTCCAATCCTTGAAAAAGTAGAGATTGGCGCATAGCGCCCAAATCGGCACTCAATGGATTGAGCAGAGCAATGTGATCTTTGGCGTTGATTTCTTCATCTGACAAATCGTTGATCAAGGACTCCGCATAGGACAACTTGGTCATGGAATTACTCATGATCTCTTGAAACCCTCGTCCTACCAATGTATTGGCAATTTGATTCCGAAACCGTTCTGCGTTTGCCTCCCCGCGGACCTGCATGGCGGATGAAATGCGCTTCGGCATGGGGATCTTGTCGAAGCCATGGATGCGCAAAATTTCTTCAACGAGGTCCGCTGGCCGTGTTACATCGCGGCGGTACGCGGGAACGCTCACGGTGATGCCTTTTTCGTTCTGTGCGGTCGTCTCGATGTCTAGGTCGTTTAAGATGTCCAGGACGCGCTTTTTGTCCAATTCAATTCCAACAATTGTGGTGAGGTAGGCCCATTCAAGCGTAATGTCTGAGGCAATCGGAGGTGTAAGTCCTTGAACCTTATTGATTTCAGTTGGATTTGCTCCAGACCATGATTCGAGCAGGAATGCGGCACGTTCTAAGGCGTTGCGAACTGAAAGAGGGTCTACGCCACGCTCGAATCGAAAAGAGGCATCGGTTGATAGTCCATGTCGCCTCGCCATTTTCCGGACAACCACGGGGTCAAAACAAGCTGACTCCAATAAAACGCGGTGTGTAGAATCACTTACGCCGCTGTCTTGGCCACCGTAAACACCGGCTAAGCAAAGCACCTTCTCCGTGTCTGCGATGACCATGTCATCTTCATGCAGTGTGCGCTCAATGCCATCCAAGGTCGTGAGCTTTTCTTCCTTCGAGGCTCTTCGCACACGGACTTCTCCGCCAGAAAGTGAGTCAGCATCAAAGGCGTGCAAGGGTTGTCCCATTTCATGAAGGACATAATTCGTTGCGTCTACCACATTGTTCTGAGGAGCAATGCCGATGGCTCGGAGTCTCCGCTGAACTTGCACCGGGGAAGGACCAACCGAAATGCCTTCCAAAAGCAAACCATAATATGCAGCACACCCTTCCGAATAATCTACGAATAGTTTGATTTTTCCGGAATTGGACGCGGTAGCCAAGGGCCGGGATTGTGGCAACACGATGCTTCCAGTATCTTCTTGACATCCTTCGACGGTTCCATGCAGTAAACCTGCTCTCAAATCACGCGCAACCCCCCAGTGGCTCATGCCATCTGTCCGGTTAGGAGTGAGGCCGATTTCTAAGACGTGATCGACCTGAATAGCGTAAACGTCCGCTGCGGTTGTTCCCGGGTTCCACGAGGGTTCCAATTCGATGATGCCATCGTGGCCTGCACCAACACCAATTTCGTCTTCCGCACAGAGCATTCCCAGAGACGCTTGACCTCGTATTTTTCCTTTTTTGATTTGGAACGGTTCTCCCTTTGTGGGGTGCAAAGTCGCCCCCACTTGCGCCACGATGACATGTAAACCCGCCCGCGCATTGGATGCACCACAGACGATTTGGAGGGGTTCGTCACTCCCGACATTCACTTGGCACACCTGAAGTCGGTCCGCATCGGGATGCTTTTCACAGGAGTCTATTCGGCCCACAATGAGCCCCCTTAGCCCTCCTGGGACATCGTCCACGGATTCAATGCCCTCAACTTCTAAACCGGTTGCCGTCAAGACAGCTGCTGCGTCTTCGGCAGACTTGTTGTTTGGAAGCAACTCTTGCAGCCAGCGGTATGAAATTTTCATTGCAATTCTTGTTCAACGCAGTAAAGTTAGTAGGTCTCAAGGGCTAGACCACAACGAACTGCACTTTTGGTTTCGAGAATTTTAATTCACACTGTTGCAAAAAAGAAAGTTGAGTAACTTCGCCTTCCGTTTGTCACATCGCGTGATGAACGAACAATCATCGGGATGTAGCTCAGTTGGTAGAGTACGCGTCTGGGGGACGTGTGGTCGCTGGTTCAAGTCCAGTCATCCCGACCAATGAATCCCGGAGTGAGAGCTCCGGGATCTTTACCACA
>JAPKAW010000088.1 GCA_028825055.1 Flavobacteriales bacterium
CCGAGTAATGCTTGCGCACCAGGTGAGTTGCGCTCAATGTCGTAATGGAGCCACAGGTCATATTTTTCAATGATGCGCGATCGAATGCGGTCAGAATTCAAAATTTGTAAAAGCCGTTCGGCATCGTCTGTCTCCCCATATTCAAGCAAGTCATTCCGCTTGACTTCTTCATAGAATTGTTCGCCAATCGAGTGTTGCGGCGTCGCGAACATGACGACGGAGCTTTGGAATTGTTCCGTCATCATCAAAGAGACGACTGAAGCAAGAGCGGTTGTAGCGACGCCAATTAGGAAGAACTTCTTTCGGTTATTGAAAATGAAGTGCAGTAAGTGACTGGAGTCGAGGCGTTGGTTTTCGTTCATGAATCAGATTTCAACTTGGAGGAAGCAAAGGTATTCATCTTAGTGGATAGCAGCGAACGTAAGGTGGAATCATCCATAATTCCAGGAATGAATCCGGCCAAAAGGCAAGTGAGAAGGGTGACAGGAACCATCCACCAAACATCGGAGTCCCAACGCAGTCCGATGCCACATATTGCGCCGCATAAGAGAGAATGCAATACCAAGCTTTTGACCAGTTTCCACCATGCGGACCCCGGGTGCTTCAGAATGGATACGATGCATTGTGCAATGACCACCAGAGCTTGAGTCAAAGCACTCGCCATTGCGCATCCCAACGCTCCATATTCAGGGATCCAAAGAAAGTTGAGTGCAATGTTTCCGAAGGCACCAATTGCGGCTACCATATTCAATAGGCGTAAATCGCCCCGCGCTGTCAATAGTGTGCTGAAGACATACCCTTGGGCGAAGATGGCAAATGACACCATGAGCCAAGGTAAAATTGGAGCCGCTTCTGCAATTTCATGGTCGTAAAACAAGCGAAGAAAGGACTCGGGCCAAAAGCAAGCTGTCCAAGCGACAGCGCCACCGCCAACGAGCAGCAATTGACTTGCTCCAATTGCCAGAGGGCGTACATCTGTTTTGTTTGCCAGCATGCGAGAAAAGTAAGGCAGCAATAGGGTGGCAAAGAGGTACCCAATCATATTGGCGGCTTCGAATAATCGATAGCTCATCGCATACCAACCGGCCTCTTTGGCTCCGTTGGTGGCCGATCGTTCCAACATGATAGCATCCACACGGTGGTAGGTCATCATCAGCAGAAAGAGCAGAGCATAAGGCCAACCTTTCGCGAGTTGGGTCCAGATGTTGGTAGGTTCAGAAGAGGTGTTTTCTAAAACCAAACGATTGATTCGAAGACGCCAAAGGGCCACAAGCCCTGCTATGAGAAGAGCGATGGATGTACCCCCAAGTAACCAAATAATCTGAAAGCCGGGTTGAATCGCAAGCAAAATCCCGAGTCCGACGAGCAGCAAAGAGCGGTCAAGAATGGAAACCCAGGCGTCGGTGCGGTGCGCGCCAAGTCCTTGGAGACCAGCGCGAATAAAGAGCACTCCGCTCAGGAGTGCTTGATTCAAACCGACCCAAACGAGCCATTCCAACGATTCCCCGCGGTAGCCCAACGCCCATCCCGTACCTATGAGTACCGTGAAATAAAGTGGGATCAAGACTCCTTTGGCCTTCCAACCTGCTGAATAAGCTGCTTGCCAGCCTGCATGGCGGCTGGAAATCAAACGGGTCATGTGGTTGGATAAACCAGCATCTAAAACAATATTGAGAAGAATACTCAAGCTCAACAGAGGAAAGTACCGGCCAAATTCCTCTGGGCCAAGTACATCTTGAATGCGCGCGTCTACCACGAGCAAATAGATTGGCTTGATGAGCAGGTTGAGCAGCATCAGCAAAGACAAGTGGGAAAGGAATTGCTTCATCGAGGGAGGGGGCAAAAGGACCTTGCGTGCAAAGAACGGTATATGGCACAGAGAATTGTCAACCTATCTTAGCAGGCATGGCGCGCATTGCTTTAAACGCTCGTTTGCTGGTGGCAAATAAATTGGAGGGCATTGGGTGGTTTACCCATGAATGCTTCTCTAGAATAGCGGCGAACCATCCGGAGCATCAGTTTTTACTGCTTTTTGACCGCCGTCCAGACAGCATGTTTGATTACGGAGATCACGTTGAGGTCAAGCACCTGTGGCCTCCTGCTCGTCGACCCATATTATATGACTGGTGGTTTGATTACAGTGTGACACGAGCGATCCGTCGCTGGAATGCAGATGTGTTCGTCTCGACCGATGGTTTTCTCAGTCGCCGGACGAGCATTCCTCAATTGGCTGTTATGCACGATTTGAACTTCATGCACCACCCTGAGTGGATGCCGCCAAGTGAGGCTCGCTACTACCGGAGCCGATTCCCACAGTTTGCATCGCTCGCGACAAGGTTGGCTACGGTTTCTAGCTACTCACAAAACGACTTGGTCGAACAGTTTGGTTTAGATCAGCGACGGATTGATGTTGTTCCCAATGCACCAGCTTCTGACTATACGGTCTTAGTTGAGGAAGACAAGGCAGTGCAACGCAAGCGTTGGTCTGAGGGGAAGTCTTATTTTATTTTCGTGGGAAGTCTTCATCCACGAAAAAACATTGAAGGATTGCTTGACGCATTTGTCGCCTACAAAACAGGGGGTGGTCAGGCACACTTGGTTGTTGTTGGATCGAGCATGTGGACAGAAGAGATGCGCGCTACGGCCGACGTTCATTGGGTTGGGAGATTGGATCGAGTCGATTTGGCTTTGGCTATGGGAGGAGCATTGGGATTGGTGTATTTGCCCTGGTTCGAAGGATTTGGCGTGCCAATAGTCGAAGCATTTGCTTGCGGGGTTCCTGTTATCGCGAGCAATGTCACGTCCATTCCTGAAGTGTGTGGTGGAGCAGAAGCGGCGTTGGTTGCACCAGACGACGCGCAGGATGCTGCCCTTTGGATGGAGCGAATTGATCGAGATGCGGCTTATCGACAGGATTGTGTGAGGAGAGGTTTGGATCGCGCACAGGATTTCACATGGGATCTCTCAGCTGATTTGCTTTGGCAGAGCATCCTGAACACCTTACCGGCATGAAGTTGAAGCCATGGGCCGAGTTGGGTCGGTTGGAAGCTGGATGCGATGAAGCAGGACGAGGATGCTTGGCCGGACCGGTAACAGCAAGTGCGGTCGTATTGGGCCCTGACTTGGCGAAAGCATTGTGCGAGGAAGGCGTATTGAATGATAGCAAGCAGTTGTCTGAGAGAAACCGCGATGCACTCCGCATACGAATTGAATCGGAGGCAAAAGCCTGGGCTGTGTGCTTTGTGGATTCCGCTGAAATTGATGAGATCAATATCTTGCAGGCTTCCTTTGCGGCGATGCGGCGAGCGGTGAAAATGCTCAATACACGTCCTGATTTCATGCTCATCGACGGCAACCGATTTCGCACAGAAGGAGGGTTGCCTCCTTTTGAGTGTTACATAAAAGGAGACGCGCGCTTTGCGTCGATTGCGGCAGCGAGCGTCTTGGCTAAAACACATCGCGACGAACGGATGCGTGCGCTGTCGTTGGAATACCCGGGCTACGGCTGGGAAACAAATGCCGGGTACCCCACTCGAGCTCATCGCGATGCCATTCGGCAAATGGGGGTGACCTCATACCATCGTCGAAGCTTTCGTCAATTGCCTAAAGCCGAACATTTATTTGAGGGGCGCTGACGCGTTCATAAATGTTCAGCGTGTTTTTTAGTTGTTCAGCGGATAATTTACTTTGTTGGGCGATTAAATAAGTTTTCAATAAGTCTAATTTTTGATGGATAATTTGCTAGATTGCAGCACCATTTTGTCGAACTAAAACCCACGACATGCGCTCTTTATCCTTTTTCTTTGCAACGTTTTTTGCTTTTACAGCAACCGTTGCTTCTGCCCAATGTGGCTTGTTCTTCTCTGAATATTCAGAAGGTTCTTCGAGTAATAAGTACCTCGAAATTTATAATCCGACTTCAGAGGCCGTCGCGCTCGCTGATTACGCGATCGCAGCGGTTGGTAATGCACCAACTACACCTGGAGTGCATGAATACTGGAACTCATTCTCAGAGGGAGCAACCATTGCTCCGGGAGATGTTTATGTCTGGGCAAACGGAAGCTCGGGTGCAGAAATCATGGCTGAAACCGACCAAACAGGTAATGCTTATTTTAATGGTGATGATGGTTATGCTTTGGTCTTCGGTACAGAAGAGGACTATGTATTCATCGACATTGTGGGTAATTTTGAAGCAGACCCAGGGAGTGGGTGGGAAGTAGCAGGAACATCAAATGCAACGAAAGACCACACGCTAGTGCGTAAAGGCGGTGTGAATGCTGGAGTAGGATACGACTGGGCTTCTGCAGCAGGAACTGATGCTGATGATTCTCAGTGGATTGTTTATGACCAAAACGAGTGGTCATACTTGGGGAGCCATGTGTGGACAGGAACTTGTGGCGCTGCCGTCCCAGGTTGCACCAATGAGAATGCGACCAATTATAATGGCGCAGCGACTGAAGACGATGGTTCTTGCACATTTGACAATGCATGCAACGTAGAAGGAGTGGTTGTTACTACAGGTTCTCTTTATTTCAGCCCCGCTGAACTGAGCATCGAACCGGGAACAACAGTTGTGTGGGAAAACGTTGGAGGAACGCACAACGCCAATGGAACTACGGATACACAGACGGGTGAATCATTTATGAACCCAGAAGATTTTTACTTCGTTTCTGTAGTAGGTAATGCAGACGGTGTTTGTATTGGCAGCCATACGTTTAGCGTACCGGGCTTCTATACTTACGATTGCAGTGTTGGAAGCCACGCCGTAAACGGCATGGTCGCAACGATTACTGTGGGCCAAGGAGGCTGCACGGAACCAGCGGCTCCAAACTACAACGAAGCAGCAGATTACAACGATGGCACGTGTTTAGAAGTAACAGCAACACCAATTGCCACAATTCAAGAAGGTCAGCTCACGGATGTTTACTCAGGTCAGACGGTTGTAACCAACGGTGTCATCACAGGTGTCTTCGGAAGTTTGGTGAGCATGCAGGATGGCCAAGGCCAGTACTCAGGTATTTGGATGTACGGTCCAAATGTGCCTGTAGCTGTTGGAGATCAAGTTGAGGTAACTGGAACGGTAGCTGAATACAGCGGATTGACTCAGCTGACAGGAATTTCAGTTGTTATTGAAGCACAAAACGCAGCGTTGCCAACAGCAGAAGTGCTGACAAGCGGAGCGGTTTCCGATGAGGTTTGGGAAGGCGTTTTGGTTCAAGTCACAGGAGATGTGAGCAACGAAGATCTGGGTTATGGCGAATGGGGAATGGATGATGCTTCTGGCCAATGCGTCGTTGACGATCGCGGGTACGATGCCATCGCGACAGGGTTTGTTTTGATGGGCAACACGTGGCAGGTAACGGGTCCTTTGGACTATGCCTATGGAGCGTTTAAGATTCAGCCTCGTTCAGAAGCGGATGCCTTGCTTTATGGTTGTACCAACTCTGGCGCTGCCAACTACAATGCTGTTGCCGGCATTGACAATGGAACGTGTGAATACACTGGCGAGGCTTGCTCCATCTTCTTTTCTGAGTTTTCAGAAGGATCAGGAAATAACAAGTACTTGGAAATTTACAACCCTACTGCGTCTGCAGTCTTCTTGAGCCAATACACGTTGGGCAATTGCTCCAACGGTTGCGACACACCGGATGATCCCTTCGTGTCAAATCAATTTGACTACTTCACGTTCAACTTCCCTTTTGATGCGACGATTGCACCGGGTGGAACGTACATCGTTGCACATGGTTCAGCTGACCCTGCTATTTTGAGTGTTGCAGATGTGACCTACAGCTATTTGTCAAATGGAGACGATACGTATGGTTTGTTCGAATTAACAGCAACAGACACCTTGTTGGTTGACTTGATTGGAGAAATCGGCTTAGACCCAGGGTCAGGATGGGAAATTGCAGGAACGACCAATGCCACACAGAACCACACAGTGGTGCGTAAGGAATGGGTGTATGCTGGTAACGGCGGCGAATGGGCGATGTCTGCAGGTACCAATGCGATAGACTCCGAATGGACTGTTTTGGACCAGGATGACTTTACAGACTTGGCAATGCATACCTTCTCTGGAGGATGCTCTGCATCGACTGCAGGTTGCACGGATCCTTTTGCTGTGAACTATGATGAAAATGCAACGGAAGATGATGCGTCTTGTGTTTACATCTCGAATTACACCATTCAGGAAATCCAATCTGGAGCCCTCTCAGGACAGATGCAGACATCAGGAATTGTTACTGCGGTCTATGGTGAGGAAGGATCTCTAGGTGGTAACCCTTCCTTTGTTATCCAGGACGGAACCGGTCCTCAATCGGCCATTTGGGTGATTGGAGACGGCGTTGCCATTGGTGATGAAATCTCCGTGTTAGGCAACGTATCTGAAGTGTATGGCTTGCGTCAGATCCAAGGAGGTAGTTTTGAAATTCTTTCTTCAGGCAATGTGTTGCCTCTAGCGGAAATGTTGTCACCTAATGCAATCAATGACGAGCAGTGGGAATGTGTTCTCATCGCCATGACTGGAGAATGTGTGAACCCAGACGCTGGCTACGGCGAATGGCAACTCAATGACGGAACTGGTGTTGGAGTGATTGATGACATTGGATACAATGCCATTGACGATTCGTTGACGAATGACGGTACGAACTATGTTCCTTTGTTGGAGCAAGGCCGCGACTACCGCGTTACTGGACCGAATTTCTTTGCGTACGGTGCTTGGAAGTTGTTGCCTCGTGACAACGCAGACGTTGTTCGTTTGGGTTGCACTGATGTGACCTTTAGCAACTACGATGCGTATGCGCAGGAAGATGATGGCTCTTGCATCGATTCTCCAGGTTGTATGAACCCTGAAGCGGACAACTATGACGCTATGGCCACGATCGACGACGGTACGTGTGTCATCAGCGGTTGTGATGACCCTGCAGCATTCAACTACCAAGTAGGTGTTACGAATGCGACCAACGAAACCTGCTACTTCACGTTGCCAAACATGGTGATCAACGAAATTCATTACAACCCTTGCGGTGCGCAAGGAGATGATTTTGACTTTGAGTTCGTTGAAATCTATGTTTCCAATGATATGGCTGTTGATATGGGTGGTTTTGAATTCTACAATTCAGCAAGTGGCGCTCCACAATTGGGCTATGTATTCCCAGAAGGAACGACAGTGCAGCCAGGTGAATATTTCTTGATGACCGTTTCGGATGCAGGTACAGCAAACTATAGTGGTTTGGG
>JAPKAW010000089.1 GCA_028825055.1 Flavobacteriales bacterium
AGCCAGGAGCCGATTCAATTTCCGGAAGAAACAGGGTCTGAACTGAATCCACAATTACCGCTCCAGGCCTATTTTCTTCCAACTCCTTCAGGACCTCCTGAACGTTGGTTTCGGGTAAAATGTAAAGGTTCGGAGGAACTGTTCCCAAGCGTTCAGCACGCATTCGCACCTGCTCTGGACTTTCCTCGCCCCCGACATAGAGGACCCGTTCCATATTCACAGCCATTTGCAGTACCGCCTGCAACATCAAAGTGGACTTACCAATTCCCGGTTCACCACCTAAAAGCACCACACCTCCTGGCACCACACCTCCACCCAAAACCCGATCCAACTCGTGATCGCCCGATGATTGACGGTCCACATCCAAAACTTCCACGTCGGCCAGAGGCCGCGCCATGACTTTTTGCATCCCCGCCGGCATACGGCGTTCGTGAACCACCGTAGAGGTATTCACCGTAAAGGACTCCAGTGTGTTCCAAGATTTACACCCGGGACATTTTCCGACCCATTGGACCGATTCATGCCCACAGGCAGAACAGGAGTAGTGAGTTTTTGCCTTCGCCACCCAGACTCAATCTCTTAAGAGCGTCACCGTTCCGGCATGATCAATGCCGTTGGGCAAAATCATAGTGTACCAATACGTTCCCGTTTCCTCATTGTTCGGGCGCCACGCATCTTCGTTCTTGTAGTCATTGCTCGAGTACACCAGTTGTCCCCAACGGTTGTAAACACGGAGATTCACATCGTCATATACCTCCAGCCCTGTGATTTGAAACGACTCGTTCATGTCATCTCCATAATCCGGCGTAAAGACATTCGGAATGACCAATTCACACCAGTCAATTAACACCTCCCACTCTTGACGAATTCCGCCAACAGCACATGGATTGATAGCCGACCCCGTAAGTGTAATTCCGTATCCCCAGCAGTCGTCAGGCAACATAGAACTCACTACCATAACACCATCTGTTGGCTCTTCGAAATACACGAACTCACCGTTGCAGTCAAACCACCATTCGTATTCTCCAGCGCCAACAGAACCCAAATCGAATTCATATTCCACTTCAGGACACATGGTTAAAAACGGCTCCTCCAAGATGGGTTCAGCAGCAATTGTTGGAGGAATCCCGATAAAGAGGTAAGAGCAAACGGTATTCGTTGCACAACCAAAAGGGTCTGTGTAATCCAGACAGAAGACCTCTCCGTCATACACTCCATTGTTGTCAACCAACCACGTAGCGTCCGTGGAGCCATCAGGCCAAACTACCGTATAGCCTTCCGGTAAATCTGGAACAACGACAGCCGTCGAACCTCCTAAACAATCCACTGTATTGTCTTCTAAAGGCGCAGGGATTTCACCTACAATTGTAATCTCCGCACAGGCTTCACCCTGACCACATAAATTACTGACTTCCACACAAAACTCTCCCGTTGAAACTGCGGTATACTCTTGTGCGATCTCCCCGGGAATCAAGCCTCCATCAATGTACCATTCGAATTCCAAATCCGGCGTGTCTGGGCTTGTAGGGTCTAAGTAAACCGTTCCTCCCTCGCAGAGACTTTCATCATCCAGGCTAGGCTCAGGGGTGTACTGCGAATAGAGCGGCAAGGACGCTTGCGCTGAACCACATCCGTTGGTAATCGTGACCGATGCATTGTACGTCGTCGTGTTGGAAAAAGAGAACGTGTTCTCCGTAACACCATCCGTTCCCGGTGCTGACCAGTTGATGTTTGCCGTTCCGCCAATATCCGTGATGTCTGCAAAGACCGTCGTTTCATCTCCATCACACAGCAAGTCTTGCATTGTTACCAAGCTGACTTCCGGTTCCTCTGTAATTTCAATGTCGAAGCAATAGTCCGTTTGGCATACTTCTTCCGTGAAGCAGATCTCATACAACCCATAATCAGACGGGTAGAACGTCGCGTCGTATTCATTTGTGTTCGAAAAGCTCCACGGCACTGGCCCTGAAAGGCAACTCCATGTTCCAATCGCAGGTTCAGCATTGCACTCCGAAGGTCCACTATAAATAGTGCCCGCCGCGAGGTCTGATATCTGTGTCGCGTTTAAAAAACCACAATTGTACACCGACACCGACAAGACATCCGTGTCAATAGAACTGTCTTCATAGAAAATGATTTCAATTTCATCCGCTGCAGCGATGTCATACGTGTGTTGGGTGAAATCATCCGGAGACGTTAAGATGCCGACCGACTCTCCATTGATAATCAACTCCAAATAACTTCCTCCCCAACCTGACTCTTCATTGGAACTCATATACACGAGTAAAGCCCCCTCTGTCGGACTCGAATAGCCCCCTTCAAAAACAACCTCATCTGGAATACCATCACAGAAAGCATCCAGTTCAACTTCCGGAATATAGGATCCGATGGTCTCGATAATAAAGACACGCTGTCCTTGGCATCCTTCGTTGTTAGTGATAAGCAAGCGGTACGTTCCTGCGGTTAATTCCGCATTCATTCCATTGTCCGCAATCACCTCACCTCCCAGACCATTCCAATCGGCATCCCATTGGTAAATATCATACTCTGGCTGCTCCGTTGGGTCTACTGTGACAATCGCTGTTTGACCAACGCAAACCGCAGGCGGGTCGATGACGACGTCCGGCAAGAAATAAGGCGACTGATCGATGAAGAAGTATTCAACCGTTTCGCATTGCGCGATTTGCCCTGTGACAAAAAAGTTCCCGCCAAACACGTAGGTGTTGGTGTCACCCACATTTCCATTGGACCAGATGATCTCGTCAAAATCTCCCGTTGCTGTAATCGTAGCCTCACCCCCTGCGCAAATGCTCATATTGCCTTCAAGTGACAATTCAGGAATCGCAATATCCAACACCTCAACAATGAATGTCACCTCCGTCGTTGCTGCAGGACTGCCGTCGTCTGTTGCCGAAATGGTGACTTCATGAATGCCCAAATTGGCGGCATCCCCCACGAAAACACCTGTCACATTGCCCGTTGATCCATTTGTTGCGGTAAACGTCCACCCTGGAGCATCCGTCACGACCATGGTAATTACTTGGTCAATCTCAGGGGCCAAAAAGCTCAAGTCGACATCGAACTCATTGCCTTGACACAGAACAATGGTATCGCATCCCAAATTGTTCGAAGGAAGTGGCGGGGTGTTGCCCGATGTCACCGCAGCATCCATGTTGAATACTTTATAGTCCAACCAATTGACACCGTCCTGGTCTTCGTCTCCAGCGCCATAAGGACCGTTGTAATCATCAGTCAAGAAATTGAACCGTCCGTACTGCAAGTGGTCGCCCGTTGCAGGAGCATCGTCAAGCCCAACCGTAGCAGGTCCATCTCCACAACATCCACCTGAACCTCCAACGTCACCATGCGCCCAGTTCATATCCAAATAACACATCTGTGTGTTAGAGCCATCAGGCAAAATAACGCCTTCAGTAGGCGTAATAATGATCTGGTACGAGTTGATTAGATCATCGTGGTTGTTGTAATAACCGACATCAACAAAATTGATAAAAACCGCATCCTGGTCAATTTTGTAGTAAATGTCTCCAGAAGCGCGATAATCAGAATCAGCCCAAAAACCGGCTACTTGTGCCACCAAATTGACTGTATTTGGAAATTCCTCCGGTGTCCAATCAATTAAATAATCGCCAAACGAAATAGAGCCTTTTGAATTGATGTAAATCGCATCGTATTCCGTTCCATAAAAATCAAAGGTCCAAGGCAGCTGCAATGGGCCAATTGAACAATCTACGTTGGCACCAGCACCAGCAGTAAAGTCCCAATCAAATGTCGTGATTTGCTCGTACGTATCATCAGGCTCAATCCAGCAGTCGCATCCACCCGGTTGGTTTTGACGCATCGCTTTACGCTCTTGAATCAACTCTACATTTTCTTTCTTCCAAGCCTCCTTCGACTCATTCAAGATCACTCGAGCATCCCGCTCATTGTAATCTTCTGAATTTCGCATGACGGACCATTCATCACGCGTCATATTCAATACAGCCCCTTTGAAAGATTTGTATTTGTTTAGTATTCCCTGCGCGCTTTGTTCTTGAAACTTCGGCGAAGAAGCTTCCTCAATGCTCTGTGAAAAAGCCACTTGAACACTCAAAAAAGCAAAGGCGAATATCAGAATGATGCGACGACTCATGAACTCATTTTTTCGTTTTGAATAGTGACAATTTCTGGATTTCGCATGTCAAATGCAAATAAAAAAAGGCACGTAGGGTGTAAATATAATGCATTGCATTGCGTGTTTGAACTCTCTTAACACCCATCTGAAAAACACAGCCTGTATAGGTGTATTTTTGCACCACATTTCAAAGAATGAAACGCACACGAAATTTCTGCATCATCGCCCACATTGACCATGGGAAGAGCACGCTCGCTGACCGACTCCTGCATTTGACGGGGACCATTTCGGACCGCGAGTTGCAGGAGCAAACCTTGGATGACATGGACATCGAGCGTGAACGCGGAATCACGATCAAAAGCCATGCGATTCAAATGCTGTATACGGCAGATAATGGTGAGGAGTATGTGTTCAACCTGATTGATACGCCTGGTCACGTTGATTTCAGCTATGAGGTTTCTCGTTCGATTGCGGCATGCGAAGGAGCGCTGCTCATCGTAGACGCAACTCAAGGCATTGAGGCTCAAACGATTTCAAATCTCTATCTCGCCCTGGATCATGACTTGGAAATCATTCCCGTGCTGAACAAAATGGATTTGGACTCCGCTGACCCTGAGGTGGTAGGAGATCAGATTGTTGATTTGATCGGCTGCACTCTGGATGACATCATCCCCGCGAGTGGAAAATCAGGCATGGGTGTTGCCGAAATTCTTGAGGCCGTCGTGACACGCATTCCAGCTCCTAAAGGAGATCCAGACGGACCGTTTCAGGCCATGGTTTTTGACAGTGTTTACAACCCTTTCCGAGGTATTATTGCCTACTTCCGTATTCTAAACGGAACGATTAAGAAAGGTGATTTGGTGAAATTCTTTGCTACCGAAAATGAGTACACAGCCGATGAAATCGGTATTCTCGGACTCGATCTAAAACCGCGTAAGGAGCTGTCTGCTGGAAACGTTGGTTATATTATTTCAGGCATCAAAAATGCCAAAGAAGTGAAGGTTGGCGACACACTCACGAAGAAAGAGAATCCTTGCTTAACCGCAGTTCGCGGATTCGAAGATGTTAAACCCATGGTTTTCGCAGGGATTTATCCTGTGGACACTGAGGACTACGAAGAGCTCCGCGCTTCTATGGACAAGCTGCAGCTGAACGACGCTTCGTTGGTGTACGAACCAGAATCTTCCGCTGCCCTTGGTTTTGGCTTCCGCTGTGGGTTTTTGGGTATGCTGCACATGGAGATTATCCAAGAGCGGCTAGAGCGTGAATTCGACATGACCGTCATTACGACAGTCCCGAACGTTAGCTATCACGCCTATGTGAAGGCCGGTGAAATGCTCGTTGTGAACAACCCGTCTGATTTGCCTGAACCCAATCATTTGGAGCGTGTTGAGGAGCCCTTTATCAAGGCGCAGGTGATCACAAAATCAGAATACATCGGACAAGTCATGAACCTTTGCATCGAAAAGCGAGGGATTCTTTTGAACCAGGTGTATTTGACCGCAGACCGTGTGGAGCTGTCATTCAGTATGCCTTTGGGTGAAATTGTCTTCGACTTCTATGATAAGCTCAAATCCGTGTCACGGGGATACGCATCATTTGATTACTTCCCTGACGAATACAAAGAATCTAAGCTGGTCAAGTTGGACATTATGCTCAACGGCGATCCCGTTGATGCTTTGAGCGCTTTGATTCACAAAGACAACGCGTTTGATTTGGGGAAACGTATTTGCTTGAAGCTAAAGGAGCTTATTCCTCGTCAACAGTTTATGATTGCACTTCAGGCCGGAATCGGAGCCAAAATCATAGCGCGCGAAACCATCAAGCCTGTCCGAAAGGATGTCACGGCCAAGTGTTATGGTGGCGATATTTCAAGGAAGCGAAAGTTGCTCGAAAAGCAGAAAAAAGGCAAGAAGCGCATGCGCCAAGTCGGCAATGTTGAAGTGCCTCAGTCTGCATTCTTAGCGGTTCTAAAGCTGGATTGATCAACCCGCCTTAAACGCGTTTGATGGCGCATTTTTATTTGCCAACTGCCCGCAGGCTGCATCAATATCCTTGCCTCGTGAACGACGAAGGTTCACGATGATATTGCAATCCTCCAAGAGTTTGACAAATTCATCGACCCGGTCAACCTTTGCCATTTGGAACTCCCCATCGTCAATCGGATTGTACTCGATGATGTTGACTTTACAAGGGACGTGTTTGCAGAATTGCACCAGTTCTCGCGCATCACTCAATTGGTCATTGAATCCATCAAAAATGATGTACTCATACGTCACGCGCGTTCCTGTTTTTTCATGAAAATAGCGCAAAGAATCAGCAAGTGCTTCCAAGTTGTTGGATTCGTTGATGGCCATGATATGATTCCGCTTGGCATCGTTGGCAGCATGCAGCGACAAGGCCAAGTTGAATCGAACCTCATCATCTCCCAATCGCTTAATTGCTTTAGCGATCCCAGCCGTACTGATGGTGACACGCTTCGGAGACATCCCGAGCCCGGGGTCTCCGCAGATCCGTTCAATCGATGTTAGCACAGAGCTATAGTTCAATAACGGCTCCCCCATCCCCATGTACACAATATTGGAAAGCGGCTTGTTGTAATGCTCGTCAGCCAACCCTCGAATCACCTCCACTTGATCATAGATATCTCCAGCAGTGAGGTTTTTGAGGAGTTTAAGTTTACCAGTCGCGCAAAATTTACAGGCTAAACTACATCCCACTTGTGACGAGATACACGCCGTCATGCGCTTAGTCGTTGGAATCAACACCCCCTCAACAACCTTATTTACGCCGACATCAAATGCACACTTGATTGTTCCATCACGGCTGACCTGTTGTTCGGCCAATCGTACCCGTGATAATTCAAAACGCTCCCCGAGTAAACCGCGAAACGATTTTGACAAGTTGGTCATTTCATCAAACGAACCGGCCCCGTGCGTCCATATCCAATCTTCAAGCTGTCGCGAGCGAAATGGTTTTTCTCCCAATTCAGCGACTGCATTTTTGAGTTCTTCAGAACTCAATAGCCGTATGTCAGTTCGATCTGTCATGAGCG
>JAPKAW010000090.1 GCA_028825055.1 Flavobacteriales bacterium
GCTTGGCCTTCACCAATGCCGACACATCATCGCCCCCGTTATACACTGTAGCTCCCGTGCTCGCATCAAAAATGTAGGTAAACCCATTCTCTGATCCGACGGCGTTAATCGCTTCCTGCACGCGTTCAATCATCGGAAGTAAAAGCGTCTGCTCCAACGTGGCCAGTTCATTTTGAACCGTTGCCTGAAACTCTTGAAGGCCTGTATCCAAAGCTTGCAGTTCTCGTTCCTTTTGTTGACGAATTGCCGCTGGCCACGTTTCCCCTTTTTCTTGGTATTCACCGAATTTCAATTGGAGGTCCTGCTGCATGCGCATCATTTCCGCCTCGTATTCGGCTGCTTGGCTCTGAATTGTGGCTTGTGCCGCATCACGTTCAGGCATACCCATCAAAATGTCTTGTGCGCTTACGTGTCCAAATTTCTGTGCTGAAGCGGTGCTCAGTAGTCCTAAGATCAAGACAACTGTCGTTATGATTTGCTTTGTCATGGTTTTTCTTTTTATATGATTCTTTTTTATGATCGTAATTCAATCCTTACTCCGGCTATTTACCGTGTTACCTCCTGGTCTGAGGCCTCCTGCTCCGCCACGGATCGCTCCTCCAACACTTTCTCGCCCCTTGTCCATCGCATCCTTTGCTTTGTCTTGAATACTCTTTCCAGCTTCCTTCTCGTCCTCTTCACCTTCCATCGTCTCACCAGGGACATAGCCTAAGGCCTTGATTAAGCGGTCAGAAATATCGTATTTCGGATTCGAGTAGAGCATGTTGCTCTGATTGCTTTTGTCAAAAATAACCATGTAACCGCTTCCGCTTGCAATGTCTTTTAACTCCTCGAAAACTAAATCTTGAACCGGTTGAATGAGCTCTTGACGTCTTTGAAACAACTCTCCCTCCACTCCAAATTTCTCACGTTGGAGAGCCCTTGCTTCTTGTCGTTTCGTTGTAATCTCACCTTCTCTTTTGGCCCGCATCTCAGCAGTTAGAAGAATTCGCTCTGCCCGATAAGCCAGCTCCATTCTTTCCACTGACTGCAGTTTTGTCTCAACTTCAACTTGCCAATCAATGGCCATTTGATTCAGCTCTTTTTGCGCATCCGAATACTCCGGCATGTGCAGAAGGACATAATCTGAATCGATGTAAGCAAACTTTTGAGCTTCGGCAATCGAAGCCAATCCAAGCATGCACGTCATCAAAATAAAGAAGGGGGTCGTTTTCATGATTTTATTCCTTGTGGGCATCAAAGTTCACCCAAATTCGTGCCAATACTGAAATGAAATTGTCCGCGGGACATATTCGGTTCACCAGAGACATCGTCCAAGCGCCAACCGTAATCCAAGCCAAGAAGACCAAACATTGGTAAAAATATTCGCATCCCAACTCCCGCTGAGCGGTAGACTTCGAACGGATTAAAATCGCGAGCATCAGCCCAAGTCTTTCCGGCATCCAAGAAGCCCATCACGTATATCGTAGCACTCGGATTGGTAGAGAGTGGGTAGCGCAGTTCAGCACCATACTTCACGATGACCGGCGCGCCTGTATCCTGATTCGGGTTGGTAAGCGACAAATCATCAAAACCCCGCAAATTGACGATTTCACGTCCGTCCAATACATAACCACTCAAATAAACCCCTCCGAGGTAGAATCGTTCAAATGGCGATAGCCCTACAGCACGGTTGTATTGACCAATCAAGCCGATGCCCATGTGTGTGCGCAAAACCAATGAACGCGGGTTTTCCCCAGCCGATTGAGTCAACGGAGTATACCATTCAGCCTTGAGCTTCCATTTGTGGTACTCGACCCACCGAAAACGGTCTTCATCCGAGAGGTCCTCGTAATCCGCATCTTCCATGCCACTAAATGCAGAATACGGTGGAGTGGCCTTCACAGAGAGGGTCACATTTGAACCCCACACGGGGAAAATTGGATCCGATACCGAGTTCCGGCTGATAGTGTAGTTCAGGGCTAGGTTATTGGCCTTTCCATTTTTAAAACTGAAGAAGACCCCGTAATCATTGAGCACAAAGTGCTGGTAGCTCAAAGCGACATTCATTGCAAACCAATCATCTGGTTTTTTCAGTCGCTGACCCAAGCCAACTTGGAGGCCCATGATTTCAAGTGATTGCCGCAACTCGTTCGGCTCTCCTTCTATCATTTTGGGCTGGCCATTGGTCTGAATCGAACGCCAGGCTGAAAAGCTCAATGCGTTTGGCTTTTTACCACCCAACCAAGGTTCAACAAAGGATAAATTATAGCTCTGGAAATACAATCCATTGGATTGAGCACGAATGGATACCCGCTGGCCATCTCCCGTAGGAATCGGTTTCCAAGCTCCTTTCTTGAACATGTTGCGCGCACTAAAGTTGGTGAAACTCAACCCCAACGTTCCAACGACACGATTGCCACCCCAACCCCCGCTCAACTCAATCTGGTCTGAGGGTTTTTCTTCTACCGCATACTCAATGTCCACGGTTCCGTCTTCCGGATGCTGAATCGGATTGATTCCGAAAGCCTCTTGATTGAAATAGTTTAGCTGAGCCAGCTCCCTTTGCGTTCGGATGATATCTGTTCGGCTAAACAGATCTCCCGGACGCGTCCGAATCTCCCGATAGATTACATGGTCATTCGTTTTTGTGTTGCCCTTGACTATGATCTTTCCAATACGGAATTGCTTGCCCTCCATCATCCGAACTTCAATGTCAATCGTATCGTTCTCAATACGGGTTTCAATTGGAACCGCTTGAAACGTTAAGTAGCCATCATCCTGGTACAACGAACTCAGATCCATCCCCTTGGGGTCCATATAAACCCGGGTTTCCAGTCGTTCCAGGTTGTAAACTTCGCCATCTAGAATACCTAGAATCGAGTCCAGCTGTGTAGAACGGTATTTGGAATTTCCAGTAAACTCAATACTTCCAAAATGGAATTGATTGCCCTCGTTCACATTCATCCGAATACCAACGTTGCCATCCGCCAATCGATATATGGTGTCATTCAATATCCGCGCGTTTCGATATCCTTCTTTGTTGTAAAGAGCGATCAATTGGGTCCGCGCATCCTCTAAGTTGACTTCAACAAATTTACTCGACTTAAAAACCCGATACCATTCTTGCTGTTTGAGATCCTTCATCGACCGAAGGAGTCGCTTCATTTCGATTTTTTCGGTTCCAATAAGTGCAATTTCTCCTACTTTAATCTTCGAACCTTTCGCCACTGCAATGTCCAATCGCGCTCCATTTTCAAACGTGGAATCATGAGTTTGAACAATGTCAATTTGAGCGTCCCAATACCCCTTGTCATGGTAGTGCTCTCTGAGTCTTTTCCGTGCGGTTGCGACAACATTCTCATTGACAACGCGTCCTGTTAGCAACTCAACTTTGCCTTTGAGAGTCTCTTGTTCAGATCGGCTCACACCAGCGAATGCATAACGCGTAAGTCGCGGCAACTCCTTTACCTGAATCACCAAATAAACCTCACTTCCTCTCACCTCTGCTAGTTCAATCGCGATATCATCGAAAAGCTGCTGAACCCAAAGGTTTCGAATCGCCTTTGAAATTTCTTCCCCTGGCAACGTGATTTCCTGTCCAATTTGAAGGGCGCTGAATAATTTAACAGCCTGCGCATCTGTATATTCCGCTCCGATTACAGTAAGACCCGCGATGGTATAAGTACCACCCCATTCTACCCCTGAAATTTCTTGAGCATACGTTTTGGACGTTACTCCGCCCATCAACAGTCCTAACCAAAGGAGCAAAGCACATCCCAATACGTTCCAATCTTTTCTCATCATCCTCATTTCGACATCGTGTGAGTGGTATCCAACAGCCTTCCAAAACGTCGGTTTCGCTTTTGATAGTCACGTACCGCATCATAAAAATTATCTTGTCCAAAGTCAGGCCACAAAACGGACGTGAAATGAAATTCTGCATAAGCGAGTTGCCACAGCAAGAAATTCGAAATGCGTCGTTCTCCGCTCGTCCGGATCATCAGTTCAGGATCAGGAATTCCAGACGTAGCAAGATGCTGCTCAATGTGGGAAGCCTCCAGCTCGTCAGGATTGACGCCTGATTTCATCAGCTGCTTGGTAGCTTCAACAAGTTCCCATTTCGAACTATAGCTCAATGCAAGAACCAAATCCAAAGCGTCCAAATTCTTCGTGCTCTGAATCGATTTGTTGATCTGATCTTGGCATGCTTTCGGGAGGGTAGTCAAATCTCCAATGGCCCGCAATCGCACCCCTTTGGATTCCAGGTCTTCTACTTCCTTTATCAATGTGCTCACTAACAAATCCATCAATGCATCGACTTCCTCTTTAGGACGGCTCCAATTCTCTGTACTGAATGCATAAAGCGTTAAATATCGAACACCCGTTAGCAAGGCGGCTTCCACAGACGACCGAACAGAGTTGATTCCATTGATGTGGCCAAAAACACGTTCTTCTCCGCGTTCCTTTGCCCAGCGTCCGTTGCCATCCATGATGATCGCAACATGCTTGGGAATGCGTTTGGAATCCAAGTCAATAGATTCGCAAAAAACTCGATGTTCAGCGGAGGTACTCATGATGGTCGAACCCAGCAGGTCGTGGGTTTTTTACTGATTCGAAAACTGATAGAGGCCGAAAGAAATCCATAAGCATCGGAACGTCCAGGATCACCCCGTTGCATTCCTGCTTGGTTTGAATTGCCTCCCAACTGCAGTAAGCTTTGATCTGCCAAATCCATCGACACATCTCCTTTTTCTTGTTGCAACACCAAAGCATCCGCATAGCTTCCGCTCACATCATCTAAAAAGTCCGTCCATGTTTTACGCACAGCCCAATCGAAACATATGGCCATAAAGGGGCCAATGTTCGCTTTGAAACCAAAGCCAAAAGGCACTGAAAACCCTGCAGTTGAATAGGGGTCCAAACCACGGGACTCGCCCCAAGTAGTTCCTTGACCTTCTGTACCGAGAGGCTGCAATGGTGTCCAAGAATCGTTAAAGAGGGCTTCAGGCATGTGACTGTACACAGCAATACCCGTGAACAAGAATGCCGTAAAGCGGTCTCCAGGATTCCCCATCCGATGCTCCAGGTAATTCACTTCAATGAGCGCGCTGACCTCACTAATTTCATTCCTGAAGTGCAAGTTTCTATTCTGTTGCCAGGGATTGGAACTATCAGAATCCCATGCTTCAACGTGACCACGAAAAAAATTCGCTCGCATTGAAATCCGTCCAGTAAAGTTGTGCCTGTAATAACAACCTATCCCTGCATTCAAACGACCCCCGAGATGTTTTCCTGGATTCAAGTCTCCCAAGTAGTAACCTGTACCCAATGAAAGCCCCAGTTCTTTGGATTGGTCAAACCTGCGCTGTGAGCAGGCTTCTGGTAAAGAGGACCACAAAAACACCACGCAACAAAGCAAGGACAACACTTGGTCAATATTTGACCGCTTGGTAAGGGGCAGCATCCGCATGGGTTAAAGCTATAAAAGCCTCATTGTAACGCACGAAAATACGCGGAATTGCGTAAATGAATTGTGAAAAACAGCTAACAATAGCCGGTCACTTTCCCACGTTGGTGTCAGCGGTCTCTCGGGTCAATGCCCCAATGCATTTTTGCCCGGATCGTTCCAAAAAATTCTTGGTGCTCCAGATTGATCAAAACGAAATGAAATGGCGCTGGATTTATTCGCACTTTTTTACCCCCATCGAGGATAAACATGCGGGAGTCCAAGCTCAAAAGAAATTGATTTTCTCTCCCCTCTGCCACCAATTGAATCTCACCCTCTGTAGGAACAATTAAAGGGCGGTTGTTCAAGTTGTGAGGGGCTACCGGATTGATACACAACACATTTGAACCCGGAGTTACCATTGGGCCTCCTGCGCTTAAAGAGTAGGCTGTGGAGCCTGTTGGGGTAGCGACAATCAGCCCGTCGGCCCAGTAGCTGTTGACATAAACATCATCGCGATGGACCTCAACAGTCATCATGCTCGAAGTGTCCCGTTTCATGATAGCAACTTCGTTTAAAGCATAGGGAAATGACCCTAGCTCCATGCCTTCCACCTCCACGTGCAGCATGGCTCTTTTTTCATACCAAACACGTCCGGCTGCCAATGCATCCATTGCTAAGTCTATCTCCTCAATGCCCACATTGGACAAAAACCCGAGTCGACCCGTGTTGACGGCTAAAACAGGGATTTCACTTCCTCGAACCCATGTAGCAGCCTCTAAGACTGTGCCGTCCCCCCCGATCGCGACCAGAAAATCACAGCCTTGAAGTTCATGATGCTCCTCAAAACTTTGGAGTTTATCTGAAACCTTCATCCGATCGTCCAGCATGCGCATGAAGGCGGCCTCCACTAAAGGGTTGGGGTCGAGCTCTTCAATGCGGCGCAAGATGTGCTTGACTGCGTCGTCGAATTCCGTTGCGAATGCCTTGCCAAATATTGCGATTCTCATAGCATCAATTAGGTCTTAATTGTCTAAATAACGCATAAAAGCCTCATACCGCTCCCTCATTTCTTCTTCCAACCCTGGAGCATGGTGAAACGTCTGGATTGTATAACCGAAGCGTTGAAAGGTTGAAATGACACTCTCCACATCTTGAGCTTGAAGTTTTAACGTGACCACGACATTGGAAGACGCCTCGTCCCTTGATGTGGTGCAGGCGACAACCTTGGAATCGGCGGACTCTACTAGACGCGCAATTTCAGCTATGGACAAATCCATTTCAGGCACTTCCAAAATTACTACCGCTCCTGAACCTGCCCAATGGGTGTGCTTTGCTAAAAATCGCAAAACCGCCTTGGGGTCGATACACCCCATAAATTTTCCTTCATGTACAACAGGCATAGCATCAACTTCTGCCTGAACCAATTGCGACACGACGTCATAAAGATGCACTTGCGGCCCAACGAAAACAGGCCGGCCTTCCAAAGCTGCCATCGGAGTCTCTTCATCCAATTCAATCAGATCAGTCTCGTACACCAAGCCCGAGAATATCTCACCGTTGACAAGGGGCAACTGGCACACCTTGTACTCATCCATCAAACGAAGCACTCTTCTCACTGAATCTTCAGGTCGAATGGTCGGTAAATCCAAAGTCATCAATCGCTGTGCGTACATGGTTCTTGCGTGGTGTATTTTTGCGACTATCCACGAATGGAATTTACCGGACGTGTTGGAATCGAAAGGTACGGATGACTA
>JAPKAW010000091.1 GCA_028825055.1 Flavobacteriales bacterium
TCTTCCGGATGAATGCAGATGGCTGAATCCCCCATGATGGTTTCGGGACGTGTCGTCGCGATTGTTAACCATTCATCTTTTGAATCCGCAATGGCGTAACGCACATGATAGAGCAGGCCATTCTCCTCCTTATGGATGACCTCCTCATCGCTCACGGCCGTTTGCGCTATCGGGTCCCAATTCACCATCCTCACGCCTCGGTAAATCAATCCCTTGTTGAACAAATCAATGAACGTGTCGATGACCCCGTCATAATACGCCTCGTCCATCGTAAAACGGGTCCGATCCCAATCGCAACTAGCTCCCAACTTCTTCAGTTGCTCTAAAATGATTCCACCGTGTTCATGGGTCCAATCCCAGGCATGCTCCAAAAATGCATCCCGAGTTAAATCCGATTTCCGGATCCCTTTTTCACGCAACCGGCGAACTACTTTTGCTTCAGTCGCTATGGATGCATGATCGGTTCCGGGAACCCAGCAAGCATTCTTACCCAACATACGGGCTCTTCGCACCAACACATCCTGAATCGTATTGTTGAGCATATGCCCCATGTGCAAAACACCGGTCACATTGGGCGGTGGAATTACAACGGTATAGGATTCACGCTCATCTGGTGTTGACTGGAAGAACCCATGTTCTAACCAATAGGCGTACCATTTGTCTTCAATGGTGTTCGGATCATAAATCGTTGGCAATTCCATGGGATGCAATCTCATTTCTGTTTCGTAAAATTCGGACAAAAAAGAAGCCGTTCCTCATCATGAGAAACGACTTCTAAATTTCATTGTGCATGCCTCAACATGCTCTGAACACATTTCACTCCTTGTT
This sequence comes from Flavobacteriales bacterium, assembly GCA_028825055.1. Lineage (GTDB taxonomy): Bacteria > Bacteroidota > Bacteroidia > Flavobacteriales_D > Sanyastnellaceae > UA16. The sequence continues at coordinate 829 of JAPKAW010000091.1, forward strand.
TACTGGCGCACCAGCAGAACTTGGCTTCAACGGCGCTCCTTCTGTGCTGTTCACATCGGATGCCTCAACCTTTCCTTTGATACGAATGACCTTGGTAGGCTCATTGGTCGCATTGGAAGTAATGGTTACACTTTTGTTGATTGGGCCGATACGCTTGGTATCATACCGAACACTAATAACTGAAGTCGCTCCGGGCATCACAGGATCTTTGTCACACTTTGGAACGGTGCACCCACAAGAACCTTTGCAGCGTGAAATGATCAATGGATCTGTTCCAGCGTTGGTAACGGTGAATTCACATCCTCCGTCCGCACCTTGAGAAATCGTTCCGTAATCATGAACGTCTTTATCAATGGAAATGGATGGGCCTGATGTGAGGTCTTGTGCTGAAGTCATGGCAATAAAGCCAAATACCATCATGCAAGCAGTCAAAAATTGTTTCATGGATTCTAAATCGTTTTGCGCTCATAAAGATAACAACAATTGCGCATTGAGCGTATACACAACGTTTTTTTTTGGTTCAAGCACCACACTTCATTCGAAGCGTCATCAAAAACAATGGCAGAAACTGTGCCAAAAAAAGGGGAGCCAAGCTCCCCTTTTCTATCACACATCGTTTTGATGCTCGATTATTCACATGCAGCTCCGAAACTCGCCAAGAAAGCAAGTAAATCCGGAGTTCCGATTTGACCGTCATTGTTCAAATCACCAGGACAGTCTGAACCGGTATTGAATACACATGAACCGTCATCCGCTGTTGCAGCTGCATCATAGTTCTCTGCTTGCTCATAGATACAACCACCTGAAATGGCGGTCATACAATAGCTATCGTCTGAACCATTGAAAGGATTGTACTCAACATACATTGGGTCTGCACAACCAACACAAAGATCACAGCTATTGAAGCAAGCTCCTGCTGTGGTCATGTTACCGGTTACGTCAACAACACGATTTCCACCGTTTCCACAATCACCGACAATCTCATCGGCACCCCAAGCATTGCCGTTGATGAACTTGTACTCATACGATCCTTGTTGCAATTGCAACACGACCTGGTACACGCCATAACCTGCATAAGGAACCATCAACGAAGAAGGATCCCAACCTTGGAAGCTTCCTGCCATGTGGACTCCCTCAGCAGCAACCATTTCATTGGACATGTTGATTCGGAATGTCACCAAATAGGTGCAACTTCCGTCGTCAACGTTGGCTCCAGATTCATAGTTCTGCGCTGAAGCATCCATGCAACCGTTGTAATTACAATCACCGGCGTCCGTAGCCATTTCATCGTAGTTGTCTGCATTAGTATCCTGACAACCGGCAACCTCTTGGCAATCCAAAACAGAGTCACCGTCGGTATCCGTGTAATCGCAGGCCACGCTCAAGTCACAGAAATCAGTAAATCCACAAGCAGATGGATCACCACACCCCATGTTGAACGTAGCCACCGGAGCAAGCCATAGATAGCTTGCGCCGATGATAGGCACGGCTGTTTGCCAAATACCGTTGTTCTCACTTAGAATAGCCGTTGCTCCGCTGAGTGGGTCGACGAATCTCACCAAGTCACCACAGAAAGAGATATCCGCCAAGCCCGCCAATCCAACGAGGTCTGCAAGCAAACCGCCCGTTTGGTCCGTAATGTTGGAGAAATGCATCGGTCCGTCAGTGCCATCACCGAGGAACACTCCGTTCAGGGCTACGTTTGGATTCACTCCACCTGCAGCTTCGCAATCCGCTGCGAACGGCTCATTTTCAGTCCCGGTCAATGTCACACCAACCAACCACAAGGACTCAGCGCCTGTGACAATGGTCGTGGACTCATTGTAGTCACAGCTACCATCGTCATCCGTAGCCGCGCCATTGTAGTTGCATGCAATTGCGCTCGTGCAACCATAAACAACCAAAGAGTTGCCTTCGCAATCAAATCCTTCTTCAGCGTAGGTGCAACTTCCGTCATCCGATGTCGCCAAAGCGTTGTAGTTACAAGCCGCTTCGTCATTGCAACCAGGCCCAAGAGGCACCAATTCCAAGCTTGTCGCCAATCGAGGCGCGGTATAGTCTTGAATCTGATCGATCCAGAACATCGCCTCGTCTTCACCCATTGTTGGATTCAACGTCAATTGCGTTGCAGCAATGCTGGTTCCGTTCGCTTCATCCACCATCTGCGTCATAGCGACATCCCACCACTGCCAAGGAGCAGAATCGTAAGGCTCTGTTGGCGCTCCGTCTACGTAGTTGTTCATAACAGGATACAATCCATCCCAACCTTGGTTGCCCAATGCAGCAGCCGGATCGGCCAAACCGATTTCTGCAAATGCCGCGTTGTTATTGGTGGCATAACCATTGATTTCAGAGTGAATGTCATACGCACCCGAAACTTCAACAACGGGCTCACTGGTCGTTGGGACGACTAAAACGCCCGAGGTGTATGGTGCAAATTGGTCATGCGGAGAGTGGAAACTCACCATCGGCATATCGCCTTCATCCAACCAATTCAAATCACCCATCGCACCGCCCATGTTCATCTGGAAGTTGAAATCACTGGAATAATCTACGTGATTTGCGATGCACAACTGGAATCCTCCACTCGAGGCTGGAGCATACGTATCTGTCGTCGCATCTGGATTTCCGTGAATGCCTTCAATTACCATCGGAATGAACGAACCATCTCCCGGGTTGTACCAGAATTTGGTAATCGGATTTCCTGCATCATCCAAAATGATGTCATTGTAATCGGAGATGGTCGAAGAAGCCAATGTGATGTAGCCTCCTGTTCCTTCACCAAACATGGCGATTTTGTCACCAGAAACTCCCCAAGGGTTGCCTTCTTCAGCAATGGACTTGCGGAAGTAACGCACCGCTGTGCGGCTATCCTGCACTCCACGGTAAGCCGCTTGGATTAATTGCATCGTTCGCTCTTCTTGCGTTCCGGCCAAAGGATTCCATCCCAAGCGGTAATCTACAGAGGCAACAACATAGCCCATTCGTGCAAAGCGCGAGCAAATTTCAACTGCGCTGCTGTCTGTGCGCGCACCGACGGCACTGCCATTTACATACTGAGGTAAAAAATTACCAGTGTGGAAGTAAAGAATGACCGGACGATCTGTCTCCGAATCTCCTGCTGGTGTGTAGACGTCCAATACTAAATCTTCAGCTGCTGGCGGCATGCCCTGCAATGCTGGAATAACCGTGATGTTTTCGCCATAGACAACTCCAGACTCCACATTCACTGCATCGAAAACCTCATCGATGTAGCGAACGCCACCTTCAATGGTTGTCGTCGTAACCGCTCCCATTGCCAAACCCATACGAGGTGTATTGTAATCTACAATCTGCTCAATCCAGCTCATGGCCTCTTCTTCTCCCATCGTTGGGTTCAAAGTCAGCTGAGTAGCCAGAATATTCGTGCCGTTTGCTTCGTCATACGCTGCAACAGGCGCTTGATCCCACCACTGCCAAGGAGAGCTATCATATGGCTCCGTTGGAACACCGTCTACGTAAGAATTTTGAACGGGGAATAACCCATCAAAACCACCATTGGCTGGTGAACCCGCATCGTCTAACCCTGCGTCAACAAAGATGGCGTTGTTGTTCGTAGCGTATCCGTTGATTTCTTCATGGATGTCTTGTGCTCCTGACACCTCAACAACGGGCTCATTGGTCGTAGGTACGATCAACACTGCCGTTTCATACGGAGCGAATGGATCATGAGGACACTGGAAGCTTACCATCGGCACATCTCCTTCGTCCAACCAATTCAAATCACCCAAGGCTCCACCCGTGTTCATCTGGAAACTCACATCAGAGCTGTATCCAACATGATTCGCTGCACACAACTGAAAACCACCAGAAGAAGCTGGAGCATATGTATCCGTTGTCGCATCAGGATCACCGTGAATGCTTTCAATAATCATTGGGATGTAAGACCCATCTCCTGGATTGTACCAAAATTTGGTGATCGGGCTACCCGTATCGTCCAAAATAATGTCATTGTAATTCGCAATGGTCGAAGAAGCTAAGGTGATGTACCCGCCCGTTCCGTCGCCAATCAATCCAATCTTCGTTCCATCAATACCATAAGGATCTCCATCTTCCGCTTCTCCTTTACGGAAGAAACGAACCGCCGTTCGGCTATCCTGTACACCACGGTATGCAGCCTGAATCAACTGCAACGTCCGCTCCTCTTGCGTTCCCGCTAAAGGGTTCCATCCTAGACGATAGTCAACAGATGCCACGACGTACCCCATTTTGGCGTAACGTGTGCACATCTCAACAGCAAAGTTATCTGTCTTTGTTCCTAGCGCGCCTCCATTGACGAAGGGAGGCAAAAAGTTGCCTGTGTGGAAGAACAGCAACAAAGGCCGTTCCGTTTCAGTATCCCCCGTTGGCTCATACAAATCCAACATCAAAGGTTGCATCGCAGGCGGTTGGCCCTGCAATGCAGGAATGACGGTAATGTTTTGACCATAGTTGATGTCTGACGTCACCGTCACTTCATCAAAGACTGGATCGAGGTAACGTGTCTGGGCGTCCAATTGAAGGACAGCAAGGCACGTCAAAAGCGTACCGAAAAGTAAATTTTTCATCTGGTTTGAATCACAAGGTGAATTTGGTTTTCCGAGGTAAGGTATGAAAAAAACTACAGAGTGCCCTGCTTAAAAGACAACTCATGTGTTTATTTCAGCAACTTAGAGACTATAAACGCTGGTTCAGCGCTTCCTGGGGGCCTTGGGGTTGAAGTCATAAATAAGACTCGCATAGAGCATTCGCCCTACGTACGGACCTCCATACGCCTCTATGTGCAAGTTATTCAACACATTAGACCCTCCAATCTTGATGGTCGTGTTCAGTGCAGGGATCACCGCATTGACCTGTGCATCCAGAAGATTAAACGTCGGGACAAAACCTGTAAACTGCGGAGACCCCTCGAAGATGAAGCCTTCAACCCATTTGTAATTCGCACTAAAGCCCCATGTCATATCCCCATTCAGTTTCAAGTCGCGAGCACTTACGCTCAGATTGTACTTGTGCTTGGGGGTATTGAATGCCGGAATAATCGGATCGTCTTCGTCCGTTTTCACCAACTCATTCCAACTGTAGTTTCCCGCAACCATAAAGTTATTGTCGATGTAGTAATTGATTCCAATTGCTGCCCCTTGCGTTTGCACTTCGCTTATTGAATTGGCAGCATATCGGTAGACATCGACTGCACGAGGAGATTGTTCATTGCCAATGAATAATGCGTCCAGCCCGATGTTATAGCCAATGAAGTGCTCGTAGATGCTGAAATAGTAACTACCATCGACATACACCTTTTCTCCCAGAGTGGTGCGGTACCCCACTTCGAACGTACGCACCTGCTCAGGACGAATTGGAGCGATATCAAAATAGACCAGCGTGTCCCGGTTCAATCCATACTGACCTGCTGAGGCGTCCGCACTGTTTCGAAAATCAATAAAACTTCCAATCGTAATCAAGCTATCAGCCCCATTTAAGTTTCCTACCAGCGTTGCCGGTCCTACATCCAAAAACAGGTATTGATCTGCCAATGTTGGGTTTCGCAAAGCGGAACTAAAGCTCATACGCAAATAGTCCTTTTCTCGCGGAGAGAACACCAATGAAGCGGCAGGCGATACGACCCAATCAAAATTTTGATTCTTGTCAGCGCGAACCGTGCCCGTCACAATCATTCGATCTTCCAAGAAACGCTTTTTGATGCCCGAGTAAAAGCCCATCTCCTGGTTCACAATCTTTTCTGTTGTGTCGCTAAAAATCGTTCCATCGCTGTAAGGTGTGTAACGTCGGAAATTGCCTCCCACTCGAATCTCCTCCAAACCTCGCGGCTTAAAGATGTATTCACCATGAGCGTGGCTTAAGCTCGATTGATCAAAAAAGCTAGTCCCCCCCTCTGCTTCATTGTTTTTTGCAGACACTAGCTGATTGAAAGCGGCATCAAATGCTGCAGAGCCGGGCTCTAGATAGCCCAGTGGGTTCTCAGAAACATCATTCAAGCCAGCGTAACCTGCGTTCGTCCATTGCTCAACTTGGCTATGCCATTCCGACAAATTGCCTGCATTGTTATCGTACCAAGCTGTAATTTCATCTTGATCCCAGGTGTACGTTGGAATGCCATCCACCCATTCCAAAACCCCTTCTGGGTAGCCAGCTGCAATTCCCGGAGCAATGCTATCGACCCAGTACTTGTAGTATACTTTCGAATACTGATAATCATCTCGTGTCGTTTCCTGAAGCTTCAGCGCCGTGGCATACGGGTCATATGAATCTCCCGCATCCTCGCTTGTGCGGTATGCTCG
>JAPKAW010000092.1 GCA_028825055.1 Flavobacteriales bacterium
GACAATGCCTTTTCCAAGACTGGAACTGACTCCTCCCGTTACGAAAATATACCGGCTGTTCCTTACCGTTGTTGAAGAGCCAGAAATTGAGGAGGTTGTTTGCATGTTCCCGAATTCAATATAGTGAATACGGGGTTTAAAGTTATGGCCCTTGAATCAAAGGACGAAGCTTGTGTGAACATCTTGTTCAAATAAGTTTTAAAGCCACTTTCAGTGCAAGTTTTTTGTCAACCGATCAATGGCCTTGAAACCGCTAAAAAGTTCTTGGGCAATGATGCGAAACAGGGTGTAGATAGGAATTGCTAGAATCATGCCCGCTACACCGGCAAGGCTTCCAGCAATGCTGATGACCAAGAATATTTCTAGCGGGTGCGCGTGCACGCGATTCGCGAAAATGACGGGTTGTGTGAAAAAATTATCGACAAGCTGTGCCAATAAGAAAACCAATAAACCCCAGCCTAATAGAGCAGGTAGGGTTGAGGGGTCTCCTGCGTGGGTTGTGGTGATCAAAGTCAGGCCAATGAATGCGCCGGCCATCGGGCCGATGTATGGCACTAAATTGAAGACCCCCGCCAAAAGTCCAATGAGAAATGCATGTTCCACACCAATGATATTCAGTCCGAGGGATACCAGTGTTGTGATAATCGTGACTTGAATTACAAGTCCTCCGAAATAACGTGTCAACAGGTGCGTGGTGCGATCCACTATGGATTGCATGCGTTCGATCATAGGGTCAGGTGTTATCGCATCCATGATGTTGCGAAAAAGAGCGCCGTCTTTCAAAAAGAAAAACGCCATGAATAGAATTGAGAAAATGGCTATAAACCCGTCTCCCAAACGTGCAATCAGCCCCCCAAATAAGCTGCCAACGCCTTCAATCTGCACAAGCGATTGAATTTGGTTGAGTAGAAATTCACTGTTGCGAAGGCCGTTGCCGCTTAAGTCAATCCGATAGAGGTCCTCGTCCAACCACTGCGTGACCCGACCAAACAATTGACGTGCTTGATCAGGGTCTAGTGCTTGAATGGCTGCCGCTTGCTCTGAAAACAGGGGGGCAAATAACTGGATTAGGGCGAAGGAAAGGCTAATCATAATAGACAAAGCAATAGCAGCTCCTATAGAAGATGGGAGGGCTTTTTTGCGAATTTGAATGCGCTGTGCGAGCAAAACAATAGGTCTTCCGACAAAACTCAATACTACGGCGAACATCATGTAGCCAACTAGCATTCGAAACCTCCAAAGTGCGATTAGCAAGATTAAAAATCCGATGCTGCCTGCAATAGGGCGCCAGTTGATGCGATTTGTCATAATAGAAAGGCTTAGGATTCCGGCTTGAAGATGCGAATCAATTCGCCAAATCCCTCGGAAACTTCGCTCCAAGATTTCACGGTCAAGGCTGTTTCTGCAATTTCTCCAGGTTCTAAAGCATGATATTGCCTGGACAAATAGTGGATTAGATCTGAAGTGCCGGGGTTATGGGCAAGAATGCATGCGTGCGTGATATGGTCATCGGTGTTGCAGACCTTCTGTAGTAAAGTCTGCCAATTTGCGAGATACAAACCGTCATGGTGGGCGGTTGAGCCTTGCCATTCTGAAAGTGTGGTCCACTGTGCCAAGGTTTGCACTGTGCGTGTAGCAGAGGAGCACAAGACATGCAGGTCAGGCGGACTCAAGTCACATAGTTTACGTCCTGTCGCAATGGCTTGTTGTTTACCAAGTTGTGTGATCGGTCGCATTGAATCACGGGGGTGACTAGCTGCTTCAGCATGCCGAGCAATCCAAAGTGTTTTCATGCCATCAAATCTCGCTGTTAAAATTGATAAAAATATATTTTAGCCTTGACTAAATTATGGTTACTTTCGAGCCACATGCAGACCATCAGTAGAGAGGACTACCTCAAGGCCATTTTAAAAATTGAAGAAGAAGCTGGTTCGGTGAGCAACCAGTCCTTAGTGGAGAAGCTGAGTACACGGCCTGCCTCTGTGACGAACATGTTGCATACGCTTGCTAATGCTGGCTGGGTAGAGCATGAGGCTTACAAAGGGGTCCGTTTAACAAGTGCAGGGAAAGAAATTGCGCTGTCCACTTTAAGAAAGCACCGGTTATGGGAAGTGTTTTTGGTTGAAAAATTGAAGTTTAGTTGGGATGCAGTGCATCAATGGGCTGAGGACCTGGAGCATGTCGGAGACGAGGAGTTGACCAACCGATTGGATGCTTTTTTGGGCCATCCCGCATTCGATCCTCATGGAGACCCCATACCAACGGCCCACGGGAATTGGACTGATGGCCGGAATTTGATTCCTGCATCAAATGCTTTGATGGGAGATCGCATTCAATTGAAAGGTGTTGTCGACAGCGGTGAAGCTTTCCTTCAGCATTTAGATCGGTTAAAAATTGAACTTGGTTTGATTTTGGTAGTGGGAAAATGCCTAGACTTTGATGAAAGTAAGACCCTGATTTGGCCTGACGGAAGCGAGGAGTCTCTTTCGAAGCAAACCCTCCAAAATATGCTGGTGGAACAATTAAATAATAAAGGCAAAGAATGATGGATTGGATTATTGAATTGATGACGGATATGGGGCCGGTAAAAGCCGCCTTAATCGCCACAATTTTCACCTGGTTTTTGACTGCAGCAGGGGCTTCTTTGGTGTTTTTCTTCAAAGACATGCATCGAAAGTGGTTTGACGGCATGTTGGGGTTTACAGGCGGTGTGATGGTTGCTGCGAGTTTTTGGTCGTTGCTAGCTCCTGCCATCGAAATGTCCAGTGGCGAAGGGTTTGAGCGTGTCATCCCTGCAGCAATTGGCTTTGGATTGGGAGCGCTATTTATTTTCTTCCTCGATCGTCTCACGCCACACCTGCACATCAATTTTGCCAAAGAAGAAGCGGAAGGGCCCAAGACAGATTGGCACCGGTCTACGTTGCTCGTTTTGGCGATTACGCTCCACAACATTCCTGAGGGATTGGCGGTTGGAGTGCTTTTTGGTGCGGCAGCCTTGGGAATGGATGGCGCTACAGTTGGAGCTGCGGTAGCTCTGGCCATTGGTATCGGAATTCAAAACTTTCCTGAGGGATTGGCGGTCAGTATGCCCTTGCGCCGTCAAGGTGTTTCCCGTGGTCGCTCCTGGTGGTTTGGCCAGCTTTCAGCAGTTGTCGAGCCCGTCGCGGGTGTGGTGGGAGCTCTTTTGGTAATGCAAATTCAGCCCATCTTACCCTACGCTCTAGCCTTTGCGGCTGGTGCAATGATCTTTGTGGTCGTCGAGGAGGTAATCCCTGAGACCCAACGTGATCGCTACACGGATTTTGCTACCCTCGGCTTTATTGGTGGGTTTTTGGTCATGATGGCCTTGGATGTTGGTCTTGGTTGAACCAGCGAACGCACCTAGTCAAATGACATGGTAAGCCCTGCAAACCAGCCTGAGCTCATCATCAGTAGCGTGTGGTTTTTTTGTGGGACGTGGTTCCAACGATTTTGAAGTTCTTCTCTGGAAACGATGACCTTCAAAGACGGATGGTCACCAAAGCATCTTTGGACAAATTCCGGCTCTAACGCAGGCATTTGCTTGTGTTTTAAAACGTCGGGATCAAAATATACAATGGCATGGTCCGCGCTAGCCAGGGCATCTAGGTATGTCGGGAGGAAGTCACGGTTGAGGCTTGAAAACGTGTGGAGCTCAAAGAACGCTGTTAGAGGCCGTTCGGGATACGAAGCTTTTACGCCTGTTGCAGTCGCTTTGACTTTGGATGGGGCATGGGCAAAATCCCGAAAAGCATGAAATGTCGGGTTGGAATGCAAGGGTTCCAAGCGGCGAGAAGCTCCTGTAAAGTCACAAATGGACCGATCGAAATCAGTTGTTGAAATGCCGAGCTCTGAGGCCAAAGCTCGCGCACCAGATACATTTTGAATGTTGTGGGATCCAACGAGTCCCGTGGTCATGGTCGTGCCGTCCGGCCAGTGGACCTCCATGGTTCCAGATTCTTTTGGAATGTGAGGAGGAGTTTGGTAAGGAATTAAGTTTAAATCAGGACGATGTTCTTCCTGCATTAAAGATTTTAATGTGGGGTCGTCTTGGCACCAAATCAGCGTAGCATTGGGCGCAAGAGTTGCGATAAATTTTCGAAATTGATCTAAATAGATTTCTTCTGAAGGAAAGACATTGATGTGGTCCCATGCGATTCCGGTCAAGATCGCAAAATGCGGACGGTACCAAAAAAATTTGGGTCGACGGTCGATTGGAGAGCTGAGGTATTCATCTCCTTCAAAAATGGCTCGATTCAAATCGGGGTTCAATAACACCATTCGGTCAAAACCTTCGAGTTGGGCGCCGACCATATAGTTTACGGGTTGGTCGAGTTTTCTGAGGACATGCAGTACCATGGAAGTGATGGTTGTCTTGCCGTGCGAACCACCGATTACGATGCGTTCCTGCTCCGATGTAGCATTGAATAGAAATTCAGGATACGATTGTACGCTAATTCCGATTGTTTGTGCCCGCAACAGTTCAGGGTTTTCAGGCCGTGCGTGCATGCCTAAAATGACGACATCAATGTCCTTGGATATGCTGTCTGGAAACCAACCATCTTGGCGGGGAAGAAGGCCTGCTGTATGCAACCGGCTTCGCGATGGCTCTAATATTTGATCGTCCGAACCTGTGACCTGGTGACCCGTGTCATGCAGGGCTAAGGCTAAGTTGTGCATGGCGCTTCCTCCGATTGCAATAAAATGAATCCGCATACCGCAAGTTGGTGAGAGATATAAGGGTGTTGAATGGTCGTAGGGATAGATGCAAACATCATAGCTTTGAAATGGAACGAGATACACCCTAAGCACATGTCCCATCCCATCCGTACAATCGCCTCATCGATTCGCGTTTTTTGCCAAGCTCCTTTTTGGATTCGCGATCGACAGCATGGCGTGTGGTACGTATATGCGATTGCTTTGGCCTTGGTAGTGTTCGGATTCAACTGGTTGGGAATGCAAGCTTTGCATCAGTGGATTGAAGATTGCCTCGTCAGAGCAGGATTGAAACAATTTATCAATGGTGCTATGGAATGGGCACACATCGATTTAGACAATAATGGCAACATGACGACCTGGCAATCCATGGTTAGTCATCTTATAGTTATCAGCTACAAATTAATGTATTGGGGTTTCTCTATATGGTTTGAAATCAAAACATTAAAATACATTTTACTCGCATTCAGCGGTCCACTAGTGTCTTGGGTTTCTGAGCAAACTGAATCAGAAATTACGGGCGCTACCATTGAATTTAGCGGGTCGCTTTGGGCGAGGGATATGATGCGTAGTCTTCTTTTCGCCCTGGTCCTCTTTTTAGTGGAAATCACAGTTTCACTGATGTCTTTCGGAATCGTCACCATGTCCTTGGTGTTTTTCCCTGCGGTAGCTCCAATTCTTTCTGTTTTTGCTTTAGTGCTTGCTGTTTTCCTGAGCTCGTTTGTCTTTGGGATGGCATCTTTTGACCCTATTTGGGAGCGAAAGGGCTATGGGGTCAAGGAAAGATTGAGACGGGCCTGGTCCGAAAAGTGGAAATTATTCGGTCTAGGATTGCCGTTTCATTTTGCCATGGCCATTCCAATTATTTCGACCCTTGTGGCACCTATTATTTTGCCCATCATTAGCTCGGTTGGAGCTGTTTTAATATCAGAAAAATCGAAATTGAATCCACCCTTAAAGGCAACCACGGTATAAATCAATAGCTGGAAATCTAGCTATCGCCAAGGGAGATGTCACGTCGAGACCCACTCGATTCGAGCTCCCAAAACTTCGAGGTCATCGAAGAAAGCAGGATAGCTCTTTGCCACGCATTCAGCATCCTCAATCTCAATGGTGCCAACTCCTGCAACGGCCAATACTGCGGCTGCCATTGCCATACGATGGTCGCCATGACTTGAGATGCGTATAGCTCTGGACAGGGGTGATCGATTCCAAGGGTGAATCCGCAGCTGATCTGCGGCCTCATCAAGTTCTACGGTTATCCCCATTTTCTGAAACTCAGTGATGATTGCTTGCGCTCGATTGGATTCTTTGTGAATCAGACGATGCGCACCACGAAGTACACTGGGTTTCTTTCCAAAAGCTGCTAAAACAGCAAGAGGGGGGAAAAGATCGGGTGAATCGGTTAAATCGAGATTGAATGCCCGCACCGGACGTTGGGCAATTTGAAGGCCGTCATCTGATCCGGAAAGCGCACCTCCTGCAAACAACAGGGCTCCACGAATCGCTTCATCGGCCTGAGGGTATAACGAATTCAGTCCTTGAATTTCAATGGAAGTCTCGGCTGCCAACATTCCAGCGACTAGTAAGAATGCTGCTGCCGACCAATCGCCATCCACGGTGGTCTCAAAACCTTGGTATGTTTGGTTTCCTGCAATCTCAAACGTATCAAAATTTTCATTGAATTCAACCTCAATGCCAAAGTCTTGCATGATGGCACACGTCATCTCGATGTAAGGTTTGCTGACCAAGTTGTCCGCAGATATTTGAGAATTTTGTGCTGCAGAAGGCAGGGCCATTAAAAGCCCTGTTAGGTATTGAGAGCTGATGGATCCGTCGAGGTTAATTTGTCCGCCAGTAAGGGGACCGTTGACGGTGACCGGACAATGGCCTTTCTCGCTAGCAAAATTACCACCTAGGGACTCTATAGGTCCCTTTAGGGCAGCCATTGGACGCGAGCTGAGGGTCCCTTTCGCTTCAATGCGAATCGGCTCGGATGCACAAGTACCTATTGCACTGAATAGGCGAGCTGCCAATCCGGATTCTCCGGCTTCCAATATATTGGATCGGGGCTTCAGGGGGATCCCGTGTCCGGTAATGCGTATACTGGATTCTCCCAGCTCGATGTCAGCTCCGAGTTGAGCAGCCATGTGCAATGCGGTTGTACAGTCATCTGCATCGGATACGTTATGTAAAGTGGTTGTGCCCTCTGCTAACAAAGCTCCAGCGATGAGACGCTGCATGACTGATTTTGAGGCTGGGGCGTTCACTGAACCAACAAGACGCGAGGGCCAAATACGCAAGATCATTGGCCCCCCGGTTTTGTTCCGGTGTAGATTGAGGCAATGCCACCGGTTAGCTTGATCTGCTT
>JAPKAW010000093.1 GCA_028825055.1 Flavobacteriales bacterium
CCCTTCAACCGGGGGAGCGCACGAAATCAGCATGACGATACAGTTTGACTGCCGTGGCAAGCGTTCTAAGTTTAGAACAATAAACTGCCCGTCATTCTAGTTTTAAAAACACATGTCACGGATCTATTCTCACTTTGGATCCAAGCATTTGCCCTACATTACTGCAAGAAACCCATTGGAACCTCATAAAAAATGAATTGGAAGTTCACAGCCCCCATGATGTTCTTTGGTGCACTCCTCCTTACTGGATGCATCGGAGACCGTTCCGGCGCCACAGGTTGGGCCTATAACGATCCTGCTAACGGAGGATTTGAACGGCAACCTTTCTTTGAGCAAGAAACGGCCCCTGGATTGGTCTTTGTCGAAGGAGGAACCTTCACGATGGGCCAAGTCGAAGATGACTTGACCTTTAATTGGGACAATATTCCTCGACGTGTCACAGTCCCATCCTTTTATATGGATGAAACAGAAGTCACCAACTATTATTGGTTGGAGTACCTCTCTTGGTTACAACGAGTTTACGGCAGCAGCTACCCTGAAGTTGTTCGACGTGCTCTTCCAGACACGTTGGTATGGAGAGAAAAACTGGCCTTTAACGAACCGTACGTCGATTACTACTTACGGCACCCAGCTTACAGGGATTATCCCGTTGTAGGCATATCATGGAATCAAGCGAACGATTTTTGCAAGTGGCGAACTGATCGAGTCAATGAACAACTGCTCGTTCGCGAAGGTTTGATTGCTCATAACCCTGATGGTCAAATCGATGAAGATCACTTCACTACAGAGGCATACATCAACGGACAATACCAAGGGGAGGCTGTTGCGGAGGGACTTCGTGACCTTAGACCTGGAAGTTCAGGATACCGCAATGTGTCTTTTGAGGACGGCTTACTCCAGCCTGCGTATCGCCTACCTACAGAAGCGGAATGGGAATTCGCGGCATTGGGTCTCATTGGTAACAGCTATGCTGAACTCATCACAGACCGACGCACATATCCTTGGGATGGCCATTACACACGAAATGACAACGGACGTGACCGCTCATATGGAAACATGAATGCGAATTTCGCCCGAGGTCGAGGTGATTACATGGGTGTCGCTGGAAGTTTGAATGACGGAGCCGCTGCTACAGCTGCAGTGTACCAATATGCCCCTAACGACTATGGCCTTTACAACATGTCAGGCAATGTGAATGAGTGGTGTCTAGATGTTTACAGACCCCTTAGCGCTATGGACGCAGAAGAGTTTCGTCCATATCGAGGTAATGTCTACCGGACTAAGTTGCTCAATTCTGAGGGACAAATTGCCGATAAATTCGATTACGTAGTCTACGATATCGACGCCGTTGAGGCGGGTTTAAAAGCGTACCAAAAAGCGGCAGCTAAAAACTTCATTGACGAGGAGCAAAATCTCGTTGACAATGTGTTCACTTATATTGAATCAGCCAAGGAAGACCGCAAACTGAAACGCAGCGAAGAATCACAGGAGCAAATGGCTGAAGGGAAAGAAATTATCCTCGACAGCGAACTGCTTGTTGCACCTGACTTACTGAAAATATTCACGGAGAACATTTCTTCCAGTCCTGGTGATTTACGCTACAGAGATGTCACGGTCGAGGAAAGTTTAGAACGTGACAACTACCGACAAGCCGACAACATCGATTATCGCGACGGAGACTTTGAGTCAAGCATTTACTACGGTGATGAAGGTTTTGAAGCCGAAGGCAGCCGCATGTATGGATACGGGGAAACGACTATGATCAACAACCGCTCGCGCGTTTATAAAGGCGGAGCTTGGAATGATCGTAGCTATTGGCTGAGCCCTGGGACTCGACGGTTCTTGGACGAAGACAAAGCATCTGCTGCCATTGGATTCCGTTGTGCTATGGATCGAATGGGCTCTCAAGTCATGGCCGGTCCTCGTTGATCACTCCATGTTGAACGAATTAGAAAAGGCTCCTGACAAGGGGCCTTTTTCTTTTATTAAATAGTCGCTATGACATCCTAAAACGTAAATTAGCCTCATGCTCATGGATGCCACCAATTCTATTTTAACCCAAATAGATTCAGCCTTCCAAAAATCCAGTGGGGTCACCACTGACACCCGCATGGCGGAAAAAGGCAAACTATTTTTTGCTCTAAAAGGAGAACAGTTCAACGGAAATGAGTTTGCGTTGCAAGCATTGGACAATGGGTGTCTGCTCGCAATCGTAGATGATGCAATCATCGCAGCACAATCCGACTTGTGCATTGAAGTGCCCGATGTGTTGATTGCGTTACAATCACTTGCTCATCTGCATCGGTCACGTTGGGACTTCCCCGTCATTGGTCTGACAGGAAGCAATGGCAAGACGACAACCAAGGAGCTGCTCCACGCCGTCCTTAAAACTAAGTTCACCAAAACCTTCGCCACTCGTGGCAACCTCAACAATCACATCGGAGT
The DNA here is from genome assembly GCA_028825055.1 of Flavobacteriales bacterium. Taxonomy (GTDB): domain Bacteria; phylum Bacteroidota; class Bacteroidia; order Flavobacteriales_D; family Sanyastnellaceae; genus UA16. Next base: position 2,446 of record JAPKAW010000093.1, read on the forward strand.
CCCATTGACATTGCTGGAAATCCCGCAAGATGCCGAAATGGCTATCGTGGAAATGGGGGCGAATTCGCAAGGAGAAATTGCGGAATTGGCCAGAATTGCAGAGCCCACGCATGGGGTCATTCTCAACATTGGAGAAGCACATTTAGAAGGGTTTGGCGGAATCCAAGGAGTCTTAGAGGGCAAACGTGAGCTGTTTCGGTATTTTGAACAACCTGATTCACGTGGGATTGAAGTTTTCGTTCATGCAGGGCAACCCGTGCTCATTGAAATCTCCAACTCGATGAAAAGAACCCTCTACGGAACATCAGAGCACCCCCCATTCATTCAAGAGTCTCAGAATCAAAATCATCAGTTGACTTGGGAAGCGCACGACGGACAGCTTTGGGGGCCCTTGCAGCCGAAAATAACGGGACATCACAACCATGAGAACATGATGACAGCCGTCGCTATTGGCCAGTATTTTGGAATCAGCTCATCCCAGTGTTCTCATGCTATAGAAGGCTACAGCCCCAATAATAATCGATCTCAATGGCAAAAAACAGAGCGGAATTTACTACTCTTGGATGCATACAACGCCAACCCAAGTAGTATGTCAACCACTTTGAAACACTTTGCTGGAACCATTGAATCATCAAGGCATTCCGACATTTGTATCTTGGGGGATATGGGGGAGCTGGGGGATTTCGGGATGGAAGCACATGAGCGCTTACTCCATTTGGCTAGCGAATTGAACTTGATTGTTTGGACCGTTGGGCCTCTCTTTGCTCATGCGGCATCTATACACTTCAAAAATGTTAGAGCTTTTGGAGACCTCGAAAGTGCACGAAGTGCTTTAAAGCAAGAAGCTTGGACTGACCGTCGCATATTATTAAAAGGGTCTCGCTCTATTGCCCTAGAAAGGCTAGTCGACGAACTCTAATCCTGAACCATACTTTCAAGCGTCCTTTCAACCTCCGTATCTTTGACACCCATGGATTTTATTTCGGAATTGCGCTGGCGTGGCATGCTCCACGACATGACCCCCGGGTTGGAAGAACAACTGGCCAAAGGTCCGACCAAGGGCTACGTTGGCTTTGACCCTACTGCCGACTCCCTTCACATTGGAAATTTGGTTCCTGTGATGATGCTCGTTCATTGGCAACGTGCTGGACACCATCCTATTGCGCTGGTAGGTGGCGCTACCGGATTGGTTGGCGATCCTAGCGGAAAAACTGCTGAACGCCAACTGTTGGATGTGGATTCCATTCAACACAATTTGGAATGCCAGCAGGCTCAGCTCGAGCGATTTCTTGAATTCAAGGGTTCGAATGCCGCCGAAGTCGTCAACAATGCGGATTGGTTTAAGGATTTTCGATTTTTGGACTTCATTCGCGATGTGGGAAAGCACATTACGATCAACTACATGACCTCGAAGGACAGCGTAAAAAAACGCTTGGACTCAGGAATGAGTTTTACAGAGTTCTCCTATCAACTCGTTCAGGGTTATGACTTTTTTCATCTCTGGAAAAACAAAGATGTGCGGGTTCAATTTGGAGGGTCTGACCAATGGGGAAACATCACGACAGGGACGGAACTGATTCGCCGTATGGGAAGCGGTCAAGCTTTTGCCGTTACCGCTCCGCTTATCACCAAAGCCGATGGTTCAAAATTCGGCAAGTCTGAAGGTGGTAATGTTTGGATTGATAAAAAGCGCACCTCAGCGTATCGTTTCTACCAATACTGGATCAATGCAGCCGATGAAGATGTCAGTCGCTACATCCGGATCTTCACACTAAAGACTCGAGAAGAAATCGAACAATTGGAGGCACAGCATGCTGAAGACCCGGGCAAAAGAATACTGCAAAGGGAACTGGCCGAGGACATCACGCGCAGCGTGCATAGCGAAAAAGATTTGCAGACAGCCATTGCAGCGTCAAAGCTATTGTTTGGACAAAGCACAAAAAGCGACATCGAGGCCTTGCCGGAAAATGAATTTTTGAGCGTCTTCGAAGGTGTGCCTCAAGCAGAAGTCAGTGCGCAATCGATTCAAGATGGTATTTCTGTGATCGATTTCATTTCAGAAGCAACCGGTTTCCTCTCTTCGAAAGGAGATGCACGTCGCGCACTGAAAGAAAACTCTATCAGCGTCAACAAATCCAAAGTGAGCGATTCGTATTCGATTACTTCCAATGACCTGATTGGTGGTAAGCACATCCTGATTCAACGGGGGAAGAAAAACTACTTCCTAGCGCGGGTTTCCTAAAACTCTTTGAATTAGAGGTCGAACGCCATGAGGTTGCAGCCACGCACCTCTGCATGGTCGTATCGGCCCAATACCTCGAAGGATCCGTCGTTGTGGCACCTTCCGATGTCTCCTGTCGACACGAATGCACACGAAGCGATATTCGCCAAGTCAATGATGTGCAACCGTCCTTGTTGGCCCCTTGCTTTCCATTCTCGCGGATCATCCAATGAACCAACAAGTACTTGCATCCAACACGGAGCTCTAAAGAGTCCATTTCCTTTGGACCAACCCTGCGACAACAACTCCGTCATGCCGTATTCGCTGCAGACCGCTTGGTTAAACACCCGCTTTCCTATGCGATCATGAACCTCAGAACGAACCAACTCAGGTCCCTGCCCTTTCATCCCTCCCGTTTCAAAAATGTGTAGCTTCAAAGCTGACCAATGCAGTGCAGTGGCCGTGTCCAATGAATCTACCCACTGAAGTAACGCGTGCGTGACGCCCAGGAGGTAGATGTTGTTTTCGAAATTCTCTTCCCTCAAACGGTTGAGTTGATCTTCCAAGGCGGACCAGTTCCGCATGAAAAATGACGCTTCAGGATTGGCATCCCCTGAAACCAGCATAAAATGGCGCACCATGTCTACCAAGGAAGAGTCATTTCTCTCGAGATAGCCCGGGAGCAAGCCAAGGAATTTGCTCGAGTGAGCGTGTCCAAAAAACAACTCAAATCCTTTTAAGGCCATCTCGTGATACCAATCGATATCATCCACATGGTGGATTGAAGGCCGACTTCCTGATGTCCCTGAACTCTTGAATTGTGTGGGCGACTTCCAATCCGGAGCAAACACATGAACCGGGTGGGACTGAAAGGTCTCAACAGGCAAAAAAGGAATATCCACGCACATTTTCACCTCTTGCGGATCGACCCCGCGCAATGCCACATACCGCCCATATACCGCATTGTTTGCAGCTTGGAATCGAAACACCTTGAGGGCGAATGTGTCCCATTTCGAACTACCGAACTGCTCACCAAGACGAATCAGTTCTCTTAGCTCTTCGCGCAAGTGCTTTACCTTGCTTTCAGCCTCAGATTGATTCGAACTTTTCGCATCCATGGCCGCGAAGGTGGGGATTCCGTAGCTTTGAAGCCAATCCTTTGAACAATTTTTCACATGCGATTCCAGATATCCCTTTCGTTCGGACTGCTTGTTACGGGCATTGCCATGGTCTGGACAGGCTGCTTGCCAGACCCAGCGTATCCTAACGAGCCCGAAATCAGTTTTGTATCCATGGAATTGCAGAGCAACGGAAGTCGAGAATTGGTTATCCAATTTTCAGATGGCGATGGCAATTTGGGGTTGAGTCAAGCCGACACGATACCTCCATTTTGTTCTTCATGTGATTACCACCAGAACTTGCACTGTGATTACCAAGAATGGCGAAACGGAGAATGGTTCGAGATTACCCTCGACCCCAATGCTGGGCAGATCCCATTCTATTACCGTGTTCCTGTTGCACAGCCCAGCGGCCAAAACCCCGCGTTGAATGGCACCATTGCTGTAGACATGGCAACGTGGTATTTAAGCAGTCCTTATGACTCCCTTCGATTTCGGATCACGCTTTATGACCGCTCCTTGAATGCGTCAAATGAGGTGTTCACTCCCGCTTTGCTCAAGCCGTAAATCAAGCAAAAAAAAGGGGCACCCATTGGGTGCCCCTTTCAATATCATTCGATGTCCTTACTCCGGACAACCCGTTCCGAACGTAGCCAAGAACTGAAGCAAGTCAGCCGTTGACACGATACCATCTTCGTTCAAGTCAGCAGGACAGCTGTCGACAAAATCAAACTCGCACAAGCCACTTTCCATGGTCGCCATCTCGTCGTAGTTCTCCGCATCTAGATACATGCAGCCATAGCAACTAAAGTCACAAGAACCGTCGTCAAAGAAAGCCCCAGCTGCATAGTTGCAGGCCGTTCCATCTGTACAACCAAAGGCAGATGAGTTGGGAGCTCCAGGAGTTCCGTTGTCAACCCAACTAGCTTGCCAGTTGTCTGAATCGTCATTGTTCAAATCCGTTTGAACCAATTCCAATGTCGAACAACCACCGTCTGGGCTTTGAATCAAAACGTTGCCCAAAACAGCAACCGTTTGTGAAGGCCAAGCGCCACCATCATCATAAGTCACGGCATCGATCATGTTGCCAAATCCATCTTCGATGCTCACCGCTTCTCCACTGTTGGAGAAGTTGCCCAAATCCATCTGGAACACCTGCACTCCCAAACCACTATAGTTTGCTGTACCTGCATCCGAAACGGTCATCAAGAAATATT
>JAPKAW010000094.1 GCA_028825055.1 Flavobacteriales bacterium
TCCAGTCATCCCGACCAATGAATCCCGGAGTGAGAGCTCCGGGATCTTTACCACAATCGGAAAGAACCATGGATTATGCATTCGAAAACCAGTGGGTCCGACTTGAAAAATTGATGGAGGCTCGATTTGGAGAGCCACCCGATTTGACTGCGATGGTATTCACTGTGGGTTTGCAGGAATGCGCCCAGGGATACCAACGGTTCAAAAAAGACGAGAAATTGGAAGTGATGCACGTGGGCATTTGCACGCTCTTAGCTCCCATGGGATATTACGAAGAGGAGCGTCAGGACGACGATGGATGGCCTCATTTTAAGCAATTGCAGCCTATACCAGCGGTCACAGAAGAAGAACAAGAGTTGCTCATGCGTCGCGCTCTCGTTGAATATTTCTCCGCTTGGATTGAAGGAGACGAAAAAGCTGAGAAACAGAAGTGATCTGCTTCTTATTGATCACTCAATGAAGATTGTGGCCTCATTGGTGAGTTCTTCTTCAATCTTGATTAGACCGGTTCCGTATAAGGATGCTTTCGTGGCTTCAATGTCCAAGACAGCAAATCCCGCTTGTCCCTCTACAACGAAGGATGAAAAGTTAAAACTCACCAAACCCGCCGCATTTGAGACGGCCGTTGTATCGAAGCGAGGTTCCCCAACGAAATCTTCATCAACAGAACCGAAGGCATACAGTCGAACGGTTGCCCCTTGTACTGGCGACCCGAGGTCGTTGAGAACGACCACGTTGGCAATCGTTTCTTCCACTTCATGACAGCTTGAGAAGCCAAAAAACACAAGGAATAAGCTTATCGGAAGGAGGATGTGGGTCTTTCGCATTGGACAATATAACTTTGCAGGCAAGGATGAGTTTCCAAATATCTTCAAAAAGTCATGAAAATCAAGCAAATCATTGGTCTTATCGGTTGGTTCTTTCTCGCATTCGGATTGATTTCCGCTTCGGGATGCAATGAAAAGGGGCCCGAAGGGCCGCGCCAAGTCATCATTCACACATCTTTCGGCGACATGGTTGTGGCGCTTTCTGATTCGACTCCTGGACACCGAGATAATTTTGTTCAGTTGGTGGAAACGGGTTTTTATGACAGTTTGCAGTTCCATCGCGTCATAAAGGACTTCATGATTCAAGGGGGTGACCCCGAAAGTAAGCTGGCCTCGCAATCAAGTCGTTTGGGTTCAGGAGGTCCAGGTTATACTGTTCCCCAGGAAATCCGAGCCGATCACTTGCACTTCAAAGGCGCGCTTGCAGCAGCCCGTCAAGGTGACGGAGCAAACCCCAAGAGGGCTTCTTCAGGCAGTCAGTTTTATTTGGTTGATGGGCGCTCTTTTTCTGAAAAGGAATTGAAGCAGGTGCAAGCACGCGTGAATCAGGATCGTCAAAGTGGAAAAAATGAATTTGGATATGCGGAAGGGGATTCCTTTGAATATTCTGCTGAATCGATTGCACGATATTCTACCGAAGGCGGCACTCCTTTTCTCGATAACCAATACACGGTTTTTGGACATGTGATTTCTGGGCTGGACATTATTGATTCCATAGCATCTGTTCAAACAGCTGCTGGTGACCGACCTGTGAAGGAAGAAAGAATGTCCATGGAGTTAATCAATTGAGGAATCGATGCGGGATCAATTGATAGCATTGTTGGCGGAAGTCTCCACTTTGGATTTGCCGGACGCTGAGGCAGCTGAGGCATTTAGAATTGCCTGGTTGGGTAGAAAAGGCCGCATGAAGGACTTGATGGTGGCTTTTAAGGAAGCTCCAAACGAAGAGAAGCGGGAACTGGGCAAGTTGCTGAATGAATTGAAAGGGTCCATTGAAGAGAGGATTGAATCTGTTACATCTCAAGGTCCTGGACAGTCAGGTTCTGGAAGCTCTGGCGAGGATCTAACCCGCCCAGCCGGCGGACTAGGAATTGGTACACATCACCCATTGAGTGTCGTTCGGCGTGAGATCATAGGGATTTTTGAACGGATGGGATTCGTTGTGTCAGAAGGACCTGAAATTGAGGACGATTGGCACGTGTTCAGTGGGTTAAACTTTCCTGAAGAACACCCAGCTCGTGACATGCAAGACACCTTTTTTGTCGATCGCAATCCTGATTTACTTCTGCGGACCCACACGTCCTCGGTTCAAGTGCGTGAAATGGAGCAACACGAGCCTCCTATGCGGTTGATTATGCCGGGTCGGGTTTTTCGTAATGAGGCTGTTAGTTCAAGAGCACATTGCATGTTTCATCAAATAGAAGGACTCTACATCGATGAAGGCGTGTCTTTTGCGGACTTGAAGCAAACGTTGCTGCTTTTCGCGCAAGAATTTTTCGGTCCTGAAACGCGCATTCGATTGCGTCCATCCTATTTCCCTTTCACCGAACCGAGTGCAGAAGTGGATGTCTACTGGGGGTTGGAAACTGAGGTGGATAAACGCATTACCAAGGGCACGGGTTGGTTGGAGATTTTGGGTTGTGGAATGGTGGACCCCAATGTGTTGGAAGCCGCTGGAATTGATTCGCGGAAGTACTCAGGATATGCCTTCGGAATGGGGGTTGAGCGCATTACTATGCTGCGCTATCAAATTGGTGATTTGCGTGCATTTTTCGAAAACGATGCACGCTTTCTGGACCAATTCAAAGGGCAGTACTGAACGAACTTTGCTTAAGTCGTCGGCAGAATGACACTGAGCTTTTCTCTTACCGGAGAAACCCGTTCTATTTGAATTTTCCCGGTCAATCTGCGCAACTGAGCGTGCAACTCATTCCATCGAGAAGACGCCAAAGCATCCTTACCATAGAACAAACCGCGAAGTGCTTTGGACGCCTCTGTGTGGTTGCTGCTGATGCTGAACTTCCAGTGGGTATCCATTTGTTCAATTTGAACATTCACAGGCTGCTGATCATGAGACAGTTCTAGAAAACCTCGAATTAAATTTCGTAGGGCAACTCTGACATCTGGCCCAATTGTAAATTGTAAATCGTTGCCAAGGTCCCAGGCAATGGCAGATTGAATGTCTTCGTCTAGCTCGCTCATAAAAGCCTGAATGGGTTGAGGTGATGGATTGTCATCCCGCATGAAAACAAAAGCTCCGTTAGGCATCAGACTGCTATTGCTCAGGGGCTCTTCCATGGCAGTAGGTAACTCCACAACTGATGTGTGCGGCAAGCGATCTGTAGGCACTAAACTTCGAAGGCGAATCAATCGACGTCTTTCTTTTTTGAGTAAATTCTGTGCTGTTCGGAAGCTGCGGTTCAAAGCGATAAGCCCAATCGCTAAGAATGCGGCAATCCAGGGCCAGGCGCCAAAATCTGGTCGGCGAGCATGTCCTTCCTCCAGATCTAAAACGGCCCGTTCAAAGGGGTCTGGTTCGGGAAGAATTTGTTGGGTAAACCCTCTTACTTGTCGATTCCCTGAGGATTGTAGTCCTGCTAGTAAGGCTGTGTTGATGCTGTCGACTTCAAACATGGCGACGAGTGCATCGCTGTAATTTTCACGGTCCATTTCGAAATCAGCGCGATGCCGAAGCGCTTCTGCTAGTAGCCTCATGTCATTGGCTAATCGCGCGGCTTTGATGGCCTCATGAAACCCAATGACAGCTTCCAACGGTCTATGAGCCCGATGTGCTGAACCAGCAAGCCGGAGCTGGGCCAAAGCCACTTGGTCCATCGTGTGTTTAGGAGTAAATTTCAATATAATCTTGGCCCATTCGAATGCTTTTAAGTGATTATTCTCAAGAGCAAACAAGCCATAAATCTGTTCACGTAGCGCTTGCGCCTTTTGCAATGGGGTGTCCACAATCAGAGATTCAAAAGCAGCGACGACGCTATCGTTTAAAACCAAGCCTTCAATGATGTCCAGTTGAATGAGGTAGCTCAGCCACTCCACTCGTTGCCCTTCTACGTGTGTGATGTCGTCACTCGCCAGACAAAAACCCAGAGCTTCTCTAGATCGTGTCCAATCTCCCGCAATGAAGGCAATTTGAGCCATGCGAGAGTGCAAGAGAAGATGGTCTGGCTGCACCTTCAATTCGCGTCTTAGAACGGCTCTTGCACGCTCTTCTTTTTGCAGCAATAACCAAAGTTCAGAGGCCAATAGAGTCAGGTCTAGGCGGTCGGATGCGCTGCAGGCAAGGAGACCAGAGCATGCCAAATTCAAGGCGCTGCTGGCCTGCGCGGGATTTTGGCTCTTCGTATGAACCTCTGCGATACCGAAGCGAGCGCGTGCTATAAGACACGGATCAAAAGAACGTTCTTCAGCTCCTCGGAACATGGAAAGTGCTGCGACTGGCTTACCGAGTTGAAGCAAGGAATCTCCCCGATCTAGCATTTGCGCAGCTTCAATTGAAGCTGCATCTTGAGCAGCGCAGGGTTGCGCGATGAGCTGCGAAATGAGCAGAACAAATGGTGCGGAGGAGATGTATAGGGAGCGGAGCATTGGCAAGACCAACTTAGCCCCCGAGGGCATCATTTAGATCCTCGACTTCGGAAATTGTTCACATGAAAGAGCGCAAAAGAAGCCCGTTAAATCAGTCGTTCCATAGAACGTCAAGAATCGTGCTTCCTACTGCATTCAAAGGGTCTCGGTGGATCACTTCCATGTTGTCGGCATGTGTGTGATGAAACGGTCCGTAGCCCATAGGTATTACTTGAACTTGGTAATGGACAATGTTGGCGGAAGGAATGCCTCCGAGTTCGGAAACAAAGAGATTGTCATCAACGGTTTGGGGAGTCACTTCATTTTGAAAATAATCACCATAACCCAATGCCTGAGCTGACCTCCATACCTTTTTAACCGTTGCGGGAGCATAAGCCATCGAGGTCCCCTCTTTATTGAACACGGCGTTTTCAGCACCAACCATATCCAACAGGATTCCATACTTCGCTTGGTATCCTACACGATGAGGCTGATTGACCCAAAATTGGCTTCCCAAGCACCAGGTCAGCATGTTGTTTTGACCTGTGTCTGCCCATTCTGGGGTGCCGTAGTCTTCGGCATCGAAAAGAATGATGTCGACGCCATAATCCAAGCTGTCCATTCCCAATACGCGGGCTATTTCAAGCAAGACTCCTACACCCGATCCGCCATCGTTGGCCCCGTCAATGGGCTCTCGTATTCTGATAGTATCCTTATCGGCATAGGGTCGGGTATCCCAATGAGCATAGAGCATCACACGTTCTTTTGCGTCAGGCAAGAATGACCCAATGATATTTCGAATCTTGAGGATGGATCCATCATAAGCACGAACGCGACCAATTTGCTCAGTAACCTCGGCACCGTGACGGTTCAATTCAGAGGACAGCCAATCACCGCATGCTACATGTTCAGGTGAGTTTGGAACACGCGGACCAAAATCGACCTGTTTAGCGATATAGGTATAAGCAGAATCGGCACTGAATTCAGGAGCAACCACCCGGGTTTCCCCCTGTAAAATGGGCTTCTTTGGTTCGTCAACATCGCATGAAAACAGGATGCATGCTAGGAAAAAAATCCCTCCCGTACCCCAGATCGAATGAGAAGCTCTGGTTAGTCTTTTTTCCATGTACTCCCGTCTTTCCCATCCATAATAGTGATGCCCAATTGACTCAGGGTTTCCCGAATAGTATCTGCCGTGGCCCAGTCTTTATTGGCCTTCGCTTTTCCTCGGAGTTCAACCAGTAACCCCATGAGTGCATCGGAATCTCCACCACTTTGACTCGCACTTTCTTCAATCTTCAGACCGAGGACGTCAAAGACATAGCATTCCATTCCTTCCTTGAGCTGTAGCCGTTGATTTTCAGAAATTTCAATCTTTCCTGAAGTGACATTGTTGATCAATTTGACCGCGTCAAACAAGACACTGATCAGAATGGGTGTGTTGAAATCGTCTCCCATGGCCAGAGCACATCGGTCGAGGAGACTCTGAATGTCGACTTCATGGCTGTCTGTTACTGATGCGACAGGCAGATGACCAAGCTTGGACATGGCAGTTACCAAACGTTCTAGGCCTTTATCAGCGGCTTGCAATGCATCATTGGAGAAATCTAGAGTGCTGGCGTAGTGACCTTGTAGCATGAAAAAACGCACGGTCATTGCCGAATATCCTCTTTCAAGCAAGGGGTGATTTCCTGTAATCAATTCATCCGGTGTGAAGCCATTGCCTTCAGACTTGCCCATTTTACGTCCATTGACGGTGAGCATGTTGCCATGCATCCAGTAATTGACCGGACTGTCGCCACCATGAGCACCGATGTTTTGGGCGATTTCACACTCGTGGTGAGGAAACTTTAGATCCATCCCTCCTCCATGAATGTCAAAAGTCTTCCCTAAATACTTCGTGCTCATTACGGAGCATTCCAAATGCCATCCTGGAAACCCCTCGCTCCAAGGAGATGGCCATTTCATGAGATGCGAGGCATCCGCTTTTTTCCATAGGGCAAAGTCAAGCGGATCGTTTTTTTCATCTTGTCCGTCGAGTGCGCGCGTGTTGCTCAATTGATCATCAATGCGGCGACCTGACAATTCACCATATGGGAAGTCTTCGCTGAACTTCCGAACGCTGAAATAGACACTCCCCTTGGATTCATATCCGTAGCCACGTTCAATGATTTTCTTAATCATGTCGATTTGCTCCACGATATGCCCAGTAGCGCTTGGCTCGATCGACGGAGAGATCATGTTGAACACACGTGTGACGTCGTGGAAGTCATTGGTGTACTTCTGCACGATTTCCATAGGCTCCAAATTCTCCAAACGGGCCTTCTTTCCAATTTTATCTTCTCCGTCTTCTGAATCTCCTGTCAGATGTCCAACATCAGTAATGTTCCGAACGTAGCGGACTTGGTATCCCAAGAAGGTCAGATATCGATAGACGATGTCGAATGTCAGGAACGTTCGAACATTGCCCAAATGCACATTGCTATATACGGTTGGACCGCACACATACATTCCAACGTACGGAGGATTCAAAGGAACGAAAAGCTCCTTTTTACGGGAAAGGCTGTTTTGAATGTA
>JAPKAW010000095.1 GCA_028825055.1 Flavobacteriales bacterium
TAATCGTGCTTCAATTTGAAGGTTGTTATCAAAACCGAATACGTTGACGTCTCCTGTCCCAAACGCCGTGCCGTAGAACCAATCGTTGTCTTCTCGTGTGAGGTTGAGCAGTTGAAAGGGGTCTGCCGCTTCCAATCCGACATCGAAATTCCATTGCTTGAAATTTTGGTGCATCACGGTGCCATTGATTCGGGCGGTATGGCCATCTGAATCTAGAGCTTCCCATTGGTCCAAGAAAAACTCATCGGGCTCTACGGTGCATTCTCCTTTTAAACGATAGGAGCTTCCGAGGTAGTCAACGAACAGTTCGGCCGAGTCTGAGGCGACGAGCCCTTCAATCATCGGGTGAGCAGGGGTGCCTCTAATAGTCAGCTCACCGGAGATATCACCGCTCCACCTGACTGATTGAGGAGGCATCCAAGTGTTGAGCCAACCCAGTGGGATGGATTCGAAGAAGACATTGCTGTGCATGGACTCGTCCGGATTGAGTGGGACCCTGCCGTTTGCCACAATGGGAGTTTCCGACTCCGTTTGGGCAGAGAGCCAATAGGAAGCTGATTCAAGGTCACCGTTGACAACGAAATCGAGATTTTGAATGAGCAATGAATCGTAACCCAGTGACTGTCCACTGCCTATGGCCGAGTATTCAGAACGACCATTGACTCGACACCATTCAAAAGCGGCCTCCAAACCTTCTCCTTGAAGCGCTTCGAAAGGGGGAGCGTAAAATCGGGGTAGGGTTTGCCCTGAAATATCAAGGAGCCAATTGCTTTCACCAATGGATCGGTACATCCCCTCTGTTTTGATGGTCCATTCCTCAGAGGATAGAGATAGGTTTTCACACCGAAATTGAAGGCCTAAATGGGCTTGCTCAATGACCAGTGAATGGTGCTCAGAGTTAACTCTAAATACTTGATTTCCAACAGGCAAATAGATTTCACTTAAGTGAAGGTCGAAGGTTTTTTCGTCAATTGACTCTACAGACCACTGTATTTCTGCGGTGTCAGATTCAGGCGAATTCCATGAGGCATCAAACCACCACAGGGAGTCTCCAGAAAAATCCAATTGGGCCTCCTCAAGCCAGAGTTCTTCCTTGTGTTTGACTGAATCACACTGTGCATTTAAAAACACGTTGTTGGCATCCTCCTTTGCGACAAAGTGCATGCGAGTAGCCTGGTAGTCTCCCCATTTTACCTTCGGAAATTCCAGATGGATTTCAGCACCGTCAGGTTTGCTATAAGCGGTCAGTTTTGAACCGGGATCAATGGAAAGAGGGATGTGAGCAAGAGCAGCAATGGGGGCAAATGAACGGATGCTACACTGGGCTTGAAGTTCAGGTGGCCCCTTGCGACTATGTCCTTTTTGATTTTTCAATTCACCCAACCAGATCCTCCAGCGCTCCCAATCGTTTTCTATGCGCAACTGGCCATCGGTTAAGTCAGAATTCCACGTAATCTCGCTAACAAGTGGATTCCACTTTCCTGACACGTCCAATCGCTTGAATGCCATAGGCCGGCCTTTCTCGATCAAATTGATTTGCCTCATTTCAAAAACCATAGAGAGTGCATCGCCGCTATCGCCGCTTGCTCGGAGTTCCGTTTGAGCATATAGTTTCCAATCCTCGCGCTCAGAAAGAAGAAGGGGCTGGAATCCCCGCAACAGATTTTGTGATTGCCAATTCCAAGTCTCTGGCGACCACATTCCATTCCAAGTCACATCTAACGGAAGTGGGTTTTTGCGCGAAATGATAGTTCCATTGGCCTTCCATTTTGCCAAGAATTTGTCCGTGGTGTCCCGCTGTGCAGTCCCAGTGGCTTTGGCATAGCCGCCAGTCGAAAGCCCTATTGTGGAATTCCACGAAATGAAATCCTTTGTCCAGTCAAGATGTCCAGAGGTTTCCCAGGGGTTTCCAAAGCCACGATCAGAGTCCAGAAAAGCAGGCAATCGTTGACCACTCCAATCGATGGTATTTCCGTCGAATCTAGGGGTCCAATGCAGGTCGAATTCCAAAGGTTCAGGTTGTGCGTTCAAGCCAAGTTTACAGGCCACGTGAATCGTTTGATCTGTAGATTCCCAATCGACATCCCACTGGTCCTTTTCAGAAGCCATTGAATCCAAAGAGGTGAGCCATGAATCCACGTTGACCGCTGGGGGAGTGGACCGTAATGAATTCAAGCCTTCTGTTACCAGTCCCTTCATGCTCCCGCGGGTGTCCCAATCTCCCGTTGCACCCTGTTCCCATTGAACGAACTCCAAGGCTTCAATTCCCGGGATTCCCCTCCAATTATTGAGTGCTACCGTCCATCCATTGTGGTGTTCAAACCCCATCTCCAATTCTCCAATAAGGGAAGTTTCTTCCAATTGTAAAGCAAGCCATTCTGCCCATTGTTCCGGCGCTCCTTGATGAAAAAGAATCGAACCAGCCCACGCAGAAAAATCAGGTCCTTGCTCAATGGTAGCTGTTGCTTGTGCTCCCGTTAAGGAGCGGGTATCCCATTGCCCATCGGCTTCGCAAGCAATGGTGACGAGGTTACTAACAACGGAGCCGGCGGACCATTTCCAAGAGGTGGGATTCGCGCTCCAAATTCCAGCGCCACGCTCTACTTTCAAGGTGTCTTTCCCAAAGTCGCTACTCCAAAAAGTTCCTTTGAAATCGGTCAGTTCAGCATGTTGAGAATCTTGAAAAAGTTGAATATTCAAGCATTCAAACCGTTCAGCGATACCGGTTAAGACCAAAGAATCAGACTCAAATTCAATGGATAAATTTTCGATGACTAGGCGCTTCAACGCACCTTGCATTGTACTGCTTGAAGCTGCTGAACCTTTGGCTAAATTCATTTCGCTCCACCGTGTCCACGCTGCGGCATCCAGTGTCGCTCCAGACAAACGCAATTCCCCCAATTCCCAGCTTCCATTGACCCAACGCCAATGCCCCAAGTCGACGGCTGCAAAGTTCAAAAGAGGTGTTTCTTTGAAAGGAACGCCAATGCTGCAATCGATAAGTGCGATCTCTTGGCTCCACCAATTGATTTTCAGGGAGCCAAATTCGAGTGTCAACCCCTGACTTTTTTCAAATGTGTGTGCCAATGTCCTCGCCACAGCAGCTTGCACCTTTTCAGATTGCAATGCTATGAATGTGATGAAAAGCAGACTGAAGATTGCTGCGCCCATGCGCATCAGCCATTTGAGTAAGGTGCTTTTCATCCGAAGGGAAGTTACAGGTTCTGGTCTAGAAGCACCTAATTTTGTGCCAACTTGTGATTCCCTTCGTTTAGAATACTCCATGCTCTACACCTCATGTATTTTGGCCATTGAATCTTCGTGTGATGACACTTCTGTGGCGATCATTCGTGGTCGGCACGTTCTGTCCAATGTTGTCGCCAATCAGACGGTACATGAGAATTTTGGTGGAGTGGTTCCAGAATTGGCCAGCAGGGCCCATGCCCAAAACATTGTTCCGACCGTTGCAACTGCGCTGAAAGAGGCGGGTATCTCTCCTGAAGATTTGGATGCGGTCGCATATACCCAAGGGCCGGGCCTGATGGGGTCGTTGCATGTGGGAGTCGCTTTTGCGAAGGCCTGGGCTTACGCATTGGGTAAACCAACGATTCCAGTTCATCACATGCATGCGCATATTCTGGCGCACTTCCTTGAACCTGGAGATCCGCCACAACTTCCATTTTTGTGTTTGACCGTATCCGGAGGGCATACTCAGTTGGTTCGAGTAAATGGCCCATTGGATTTGCAGGTCATTGGAACTACGCTCGATGATGCTGCGGGTGAGGCTTTTGATAAAATGGCCAAATTAATGGGATTGCCTTATCCGGGAGGGCCTGAGATCGATCGACTTGCTGCGAATGGCGATCCTTTGGCCTTTGCCTTTACACGGCCTGTTGTCAAAGGGTTGAACATGAGTTTTAGTGGATTGAAAACTCAGATACTACATTTTTTACAGCGTGAAATGCAGTCGAACCCCAATTTTGTCGATCAGCGAAAAGCCGACATTGCAGCCAGCATACAGCATGCTATACTGGGGATTTTGATGAGTAAACTGGAATCAGCAGTCGCTTCTACAGGAATTAGGGAGGTGGCCATAGCAGGAGGGGTATCAGCCAATCGCGGATTTCGAAATGAACTTGAGAAAAGAAGGGACGAATTGAATTGGACGGTTCACATTCCACCCTTGTCTTTCTGCACAGACAATGCGGCCATGATTGCCATGACGGGAGCGATTCAATTCGAAGCGGGATTCCGCGGCTGCATCACAGACGCTCCAAACCCTCGTCTTCCTTTTTAAGATTCCCATCTCCAACCTTGGGAGGCGGCTCTAAGGCCCACAAGGGCAAGCGTATTTGGGCAACTGTACCCTGAGAATACGGATCCTGTTCCGCAGGGTCTCGCAGCTCTAGTTTCCCCGGGTGTCTGAGCAGCTCCAACCGTTCTTTGATGATTGCAGTGCCCCTTGATTGGTGCCCTTCTTTTTTTATCAACTCTTTTGATGGCAGTCCCTTCCCGTTGTCATGCACTTGGAGTACCAACGACTCATCATCCCAGAATATGCGCAATTCAACCGCAGGGTTTTCTGTTGAAAGTCCAGAGAGTCCATGCCAAATTGCATTTTCAACTAGGGGTTGGAGGAGGAATTTTGGACACGGAGTGCTCGGCAAGCTAACCGTCGAATCGACGATGGATGTCCACACGATGGGTTTGGTCAGTCGAATGGACTCCAAGTCGATGTATTGTCCAACATGATCAAGCTCTTGTTGAATAGAAACGATATTTTTGTCGGTTGTTATAAACCCCTGCATCAAGAGCATTCGAAACCTCCGGAACACGTCACTCGCTTTATCGCCTTGCTCAGTGAAAAGCAAGTGTTGGATTCCTGTGAGCACATTGAATAGGAAGTGAGGGTTCATCTGCGAGCGCAAATTGTTGCGTTTGGCCTGACGAACCCGGTCTCTCAAAGAAATATTCTTTTTGACTTGGGCTACACTCTGAATGAGCAGCTGCTCTTGAATGATCTCATTTTGAGCTGCTTTGTTTTTACCTGGCTCCTGCGCGACGAGAAAGGAACGGAAACACAAAAGGATGGAGGCATAGACAATGAGTATGGACCACCACAGCGAAGAGCGTGTGAGTTGAACCCAAGGAGAAGCCACCTGAAGTACCTGGGATATCCAGCTCGTTGCTGCTAAAATCACCCCGAATCCTGCTGCTGCGACGAACCCCCTTAGGCGCAATACAGATTTGAGGCTTTCACCCTGTGTAGCAAAAAACAGCGATAGAAAAAAAGCAGTAATCACAGCAAAACCTAGATGCAACGGAAGTGCATCCATCCAAGGCTCAAATTCAACAGGCATGACTAAATATAGGCGTGCATGAAGAGTTCTTGTGCTAACCTTTGTGAGCGTAAGGAATAAACTTGTTAGCGTTTAAAATTGGTCAATTCTGAACGGGTCAGACATCATCTTGTGCATACGCCTGACGCAATTCGCTTTGCAATTTTCGGAGGTACTCCTCTTTTAGCCAGTTCTTATAGTTCTCCGTGGTCTTGGAGATGCATTTCGAATACAACCGAACACGATAAATGATGTCGCCTTCCAGTTCTTTGATGAGATCGGATGCGTCCCAAAAATCCTCACATAAATAGCGTACAATGCTCACGTGATGAACGATGCTGCGTTCTATGGCTTCTTTAGGCCTACCACCTGATCGCGTCACTTCAACATACGCTTCGGCCATATTGAAATCAGGATCTGGACCGCCTTCCAATCGTTTCATCAGATCATCGGAATATTCATAAACGAATTCTTCCTCGATCTCTTCATCCGAATAAAGGCCTTCGATGTACGAGTTGGGCGACTTGAAAATATCGGCCCAATTCACGTGCGTATCCCACAGTCCAAATCGGCGGGCGTTGTTTCCCAAGTCGATCACGTTGAACTTCTTCTTATGAGGTAGAACACGCGATCCACGGCCAATCATTTGGTGGTACAAAGTCAGCGACTTCGTAGCACGATTCAAAATGATGGTTTCTACAGATGGCGAGTCAAATCCAGTAGTCAAAATCGATACAGAGCTCAAAATCGCATCCTGCTTCTTTTCAAACCACTCCAGGATGTCATGGCGTTCTTTTTCGCTGTGGGTGTTGTCCAAGTGTTTGCATTCATAGCCCTCCTCTTCGAACATGGCCTGCACAGACTTCGACGTATTGATTCCATTATTGAAAATCAATGTTTTCGTATTCTTGGCTTTCTCTTCGTAGGCATAGAGAAGCTTTTCCTGCATCAAATAATTGCCATACAAACGTTCCGAACTACTAACGGTATAATCCCCGTTGATCCCAATTTTCAAAGAACGCAAGTTGACATCGTAACTGTACGTGACGGCTTCTGCCAAAAACTCTTGTGAGACCAACGCTGAAATGGACTCGCCCACAATCAGCTCGTTGTAGTTGTCCTTCAGTGGAAGTTTGATATTCGAGCTCAGAGGAGTGGCGGTAACACCCAAAATGTTTTGAGTAGCAAAATATCCAAACAACTTCCGGAAGCTGTTGTAATGCGCCTCGTCAATGATGACCAACCCTAAGTTTTCAAAATCGATGCGCTCATCGCTAAGTCGATTATTGAGGGTTTCGACCATTGCGACGTAACACCAGAAATCCTCATCATCATCCAGCTCTTTAACCTTGCTATTGATGATTTTATTCGGAACTCCGATATCCGTCAGCATTCGGCTTGTTTGTCCACAAAGTTCTATTCGATGCGTGAGAATTAGAACCCTTTTTCCCGTTTCCAGAATATACCGCTTGGCCAACTCGGAGAAAATAACCGTTTTCCCTCCCCCTGTTGGTAGTTGAAAGAGCACATTGTACCGTTCTGGAAATTTTTCCATTCGGCCCATTAACGTGTTGATGGCATTCTTTTGGTAACCATACAAGGTCTTTCCTTGATTGGTTTCCA
>JAPKAW010000096.1 GCA_028825055.1 Flavobacteriales bacterium
GTCATCATCCGTCGCATCCATATCGTAGTTACAAGCCGTAGCGTCTGTGCAACCCAAAATTGGATCGCCCCCTCCTGCTGGTGAATACGTTCCAACTCCGTCGAAGCTAAATGTCATATAAAGTGACTCCGCTCCCACACCCTGCTCAAATACCTGAACATTCATCGTGCCCGAGAAACCGCCTGAAGTCGTCATCTGCATGAACAACACTCGGTTGTTTGCTGCGTCTGGCAGACCATTCGAAGAGCCATTCAATACATACCAAGCACCGCCCGTAGCATCATCCATGGCCAAGTCGTCGCCGTCATTGGCTGAGCCTGACGCAAACGTTGAAACCCAAGGCTGATTCGCACTCTCTACCGTGCTAATCGGAGCCTGATCGCCCGTAGGTTGTGACTCAATACCAATCGTTACCCAGCTATCACCTTCCAATTCAGGGGCGAAAGCATAAAACATAGGGTTGATCCCGCTTGCTGTCGTTGAACCGAATGGGCTATTGAAAAAGCCATCTGTAGTCGTCATAGACAATGGACTCTCGTCATTGCCATAAACAGAACTCAAGAAGTCGTCCGTGTTCACCATTTCAACATAGAAACGGTAGGTTGATGCTCCCGGAATAATATCCGTAGCATGGTTTTCTACAACCATTAAATACTGAGCTGAAGAGCTCAAAACCATGCCCATAAGCATGGTGGCTAAAGTGATGATTCGCATGAAGATGACAATTTGGTAGTCGTTCAAATGTACTCTTTTCTCGACAAACTACAGCTTACAGCATTTACACATGATGCGAAACACTTTACTTCCTAATTTTGTCTTGAAAAATAAATCGAATGTCAAATCAGATTGCCCAGCTCATTCCAAACGCACTTTGGAGCCATTTTGCCCAGCTCAACTCCGTTCCACGTCCGAGTAAAAAAGAAGAACGTGTCCGTGCTTGGGTCATCAGTTTAGGCCATAAACTGGGATTGGAAACACAAACGGACGAAGTGGGCAATGTGCTCATTCGAAAGCCCGCCACAATCGGCATGGAAAACCGCGTTGGGGTCGTCCTTCAAAGTCACTTGGATATGGTCTGTCAAAAAAACAATGAGACCGTATTCGACTTTGACACGCAGGGCATTCGCATGTACATCGACGGTGATTGGGTGCGGGCAGAAGGAACCACTTTGGGGGCAGACAACGGAATCGGTGTCGCTGCAATTTTAGGTGTTCTTGCCTCTGACGACATTCCACACCCTCCTTTAGAAGCTCTTTTCACCATCGATGAAGAAACCGGTATGACAGGAGCTCTTGGGTTGAAAGGTGGATTTCTCCAAGGTGAGATCCTATTGAATCTAGACACCGAAGACGATGATGAATTGTCCATTGGGTGTGCCGGAGGAGTTGATGTTACGTCATCAGGCTCATTCGGAACGGAGCAAATCGAAAAAGGCATTAGCCACGGAAAGCTAACAATCAAAGGCGGATCAGGTGGACATTCCGGAATGGACATCACAAAAGGCATTGCCAATGTCAACAAAGTGATGAATCGGGTTCTACTTGTGACCCTTGAGTCGGTTGACTTTCGAATTTCAACGATTCAAGGTGGAGGT
Organism: Flavobacteriales bacterium; assembly: GCA_028825055.1. Lineage (GTDB taxonomy): Bacteria > Bacteroidota > Bacteroidia > Flavobacteriales_D > Sanyastnellaceae > UA16. The sequence goes on from JAPKAW010000096.1 coordinate 1,596, forward strand.
CTGCGCAATGCCATCCCTCGTGAATCTGCTTGCAATTTTGTCATTGACCCCAATGATTTTGAATTCTTTAAAGAATCTGTTTTAAACGAGATGACGCGGGTTCAAGGAGAGCACCGAACCACAGATCCCGATTTGACCTGGGAACTCACTGAGAACGAGGACCAGGTTACCGAAGTCATGTCAGAGGAAGAACAAGAATTGCTCCTTCTCGCTATTCAGGCCTGTCCTGTTGGCATCCATCGAATGAGCCCCGAAATTGAAGGCCTTGTGCAGACTTCCAACAATTTGGCGCAGGTTGAAGTCGGAAATGGACTGGTCACTCTCCGATGCCTGTGTAGAAGTTCCGTTGACTCCGAAAAAGATGATCACGCGAGAAGCATTGCTTCTGCATTTGCGCTTGCCGGTTTAGAAACAGCTTATGGAGGGGCTTACCCGGGCTGGACACCGAACCCTAGCAGTGATGTCGTATCATTATTTAAAGACCTGTATGAAGAGCAATTTGGCGAATCGCCTCGGGTTTTGGCATGCCATGCCGGATTGGAATGCGGAATTTTGGGAACCAATTATCCCGACATGGACATGGTCAGCTTTGGCCCGAACATTCGCGGGGCGCACAGTCCCGATGAGTGCGTGCAGATTAGTTCAGTCCAAAAGTTTTGGGGATTCTTCCTTGAAGGGTTGTCACGTATACCGGTAAAAGCATGAGTAATCAATCCGATCGCCCCTTGATATTGGTCACCAATGACGACGGCATAGAAGCCGGTGGATTGAGGTTTCTCGTAGAAACGCTTCTGCCCGTTGGAGACATCGTAGTCGTTGCTCCCGATCGCCCAATGAGTGGCATGGGACACGCCGTAACCATCAACCAAACCCTCCGAATGGAGAAGCGTCACTTTTCTGTTGAAGGGGTTCTTGAAGCCTGGCAAACTTCTGGAACACCTGTTGATTGTGTGAAACTCGCGATCTACGAAATCCTCGGAAGGAAACCCGACCTTTTGGTGAGCGGCATCAATCACGGGAGCAATGCTTCCATCAATGTGATTTACAGCGGCACCATGTCGGCCGCTGTTGAAGGTGCTGTCGAGGGGATTCCTTCGATCGGATTTAGCCTATTAAATCCAGATCCTGAGGCTGATTTTTCTGCCTGTGGCCCCAGCATTCAAATTCTGGCTCAAGAAGTTCTTGAACGAGGCCTTCCTGAAGGATCATGTCTCAATGTAAACATCCCCAATTTACCGTTGGATGCCATCCAAGGCATGCGGATCTGCCGACAATCCGCTGGGTATTGGGAGGATGCATTTGACAAACGCATCTCCCCTGGAGGATCCACTTATTTTTGGATGACGGGAGAATTCAAGAATCCGGATCAAGGCCAAGACACCGATGAGTGGGCACTTCGGAATGGATTCGTTAGCGTTGTCCCCACGCAATTTGATATGACAGCACATCATGCGATTGCGACATTAAATCAATGGAACCTGTCCTGAATGAATAGTAAGAAATTTGACCACACAGCTTGGGGGGTAGCCGTAGGGCTATTTGGAACCCTAGTTGGCTTTCTTGTATTGGCTTCTTGGTGGAGCTCTGCAAACGGAACAAGCCTTGCGTATTTTTATGAAACTGTTTTTCAAAACAGCCAGCTGTACAAAGATTCAATTCTTACGGTCAGTGTTCTCTTCAACGTGGGCCTTTTTTGGCTTGCGCTTCGAACTGGATTTGAGCGCTTAGCTCGTGGAATTATGATCATCATTTTGCTGTCGGTTCCAGCCATTATTTGGATTCAATCTCAATCCTTTTGAGGGCATGAGTCTTGAGCAAACACCCCAACGACGCAAGTTGTTTTTGATCGCAGGAGAAGCTTCAGGTGATCTTTATGGCGGGCAATTGGTGGAAGCACTGCTGCTGCTCGATCCTCACCTTGAAATTCGAGGTTGGGGCGGAGAGGCTATGGAAGCCTCAGGCGCCTCGATTTCGACCCATTATAGAGAACTCGCTTTCATGGGGTTTTGGGAGGTCCTCAAAAACCTCAAAACCATTCGACGAAACCTGAAACGATGCACGGAAGAAATCCATTCTTTTCAGCCCGATGCCTTTGTGGGCATTGATTTTCCCGGATTTAATTTACGGGTTGCAGCCAATGTAGGAAAAGCAGGTATTTTCACCCACCATTACATCTCACCTTCCATTTGGGCGTGGAATGCACGGCGAATCCACCGCATTAAACGCACCGTGCAACGTATGCATGTGACCATGCCATTTGAACTCGCTCCATACGAGGCGGCACAAATGGATGTTCGTTTTGTCGGACACCCTCTAATCTCGTTATTGGATCAACTTCCAGACCGAAATCTCGACATCAAGACCTCTCTTCCCATCTTAGCCTTGCTTCCTGGTTCGCGAACACAAGAGTTGAAGCACATGCTTCCATTGATGGTGCAAACAGCGCGGTCACTGCCACAATTTCAGCCTGTCATTGCCGGTGCTCCGGGGCAGACGGCCTCAGCCTATCAAGAAGCCACAGCCTTGGGTATTCCCGTTGTTTTCAATCAAACGCGAGCGCTGATGAAGAACGCAGCAGTGGGGTTGGTCACTTCCGGAACAGCTACTCTTGAGGCCAGCTTGTTTGGGCTCCCTCAAGTCATTTGCTATCGAACAAGCCGTTTGACCTATCAGATTGCCAAAAGATTGGCCCAAGTTGATTGGATCGGATTGCCCAACATTATTCTAAACAAGTCCATTGTCCCAGAGCGTATTCAAGAGGCGTGCAACGTCTTCGCTTTGAGCGAGGAGGTTCAACGACTGCACGATGGAACGGACTGGACAGCTCTCGGCCGCCAACAAAAAGAATTGGCCACTTCTTTGAGAACCATTCTTGGTTCGGAAGCAGCCGCGTCCAATACAGCAGCTTCAATCATGGAGAGGCTTTGATGCGATTACTCTTCTTTTTACTGGTTTGTTTTACGGTTGCGATTCAAGCGGGTCAGAGCCAGGAAATCGTCCGCATTGGCCTGTTGGAGTTTTCGCAAGCCCAGACCCTGAAAATCCGCTCTGTTTCAGGTGGATTTCAGTGGGTAAATGCCAATGGACAGATCCTCGACACCCTAACCCAGTCAACCCGAATTTCCATCCATAACAGTCAGTGGAAGGTGAACAACCTCCCTCTCGAGCACCATTTGATTTTACAACCCATCGTGCCCGGAAGTGTTTTGAGCATTCAATCAGTCCACGCTGGATACAGACAAGTCAAAGGGATTCTGCATTTGTTTGCCGATTCTGAGGTCAGGTGTATCTTGGAAACTTCATTAGAGTCTTACCTGCCTGGTGTTTTGGTCGCTGAAGCAGGAAAAGGACATGTCCCGAGCTTTTATGAAGCGCAAGCCATTGTTAGCCGAACCTACACGATTCAATCCATGGGACGCCATCAGCTCGAAGGGTATGACCTATGCAACAGTGTACATTGTCAAGTTTTTCAAGGGGTTAGCACCATTAATGACACGATTTTGTCTGCTGTTATGTCAACGCGTGATCTCGTATTGGTCGATGAGGAGAAACACCCCATTACCGCAGCTTTTCACTCTAACTGTGGAGGACACACACAAGGTTCTGAGGCCGTCTGGCAGCATGCTCTCCCCTATTTAAAAGGAGTTCCAGACACTTTTTGCCTGACCTATCCTCACAGCCATTGGGAACAGCTTATTGATGCAATTGCATGGCGAGATTGGCTTCAATCCAAAAGCGGAGACGCTAGCCCCCCCAGCCAATGGCTGCACACAAATAGAGAATCCTTCTTGATGAATCGAGAAGATGCAATTCGAACTTCACAAGCAAGGAAAGAATTTGGATTTCGTTCTGGGTTTTTCATCACACTGAATGAAGGCGACTCCATTCGTGTCATAGGTCGTGGCTTCGGACATGGAGTCGGAATGTGCCAAGAAGGTGCCATGGGACGCGCTAAGGCCAATCATGACGCTTGGGAGATTTTATCCCACTATTATCAAAATGTCAGTTTGACTCCTTGGCAAAACGCCCAAATCCAACGAGATTAATACATCAAAGTCCTTGAATCGAGAACTTCTTTGGGTACTCCACCTTGTATGAAAAAGACAAGGTCTTTCGGGCACTCGGTGCCAAGGTCGTTTCCCACGTAATCCAACCTGTGACAGGATCAAGTTTACCACCGTCCAAATTTTCGACGGTCACTTCAATATCAGAACTTCTTGAAACTGGAATCCGGTCTATAATCCGCACCTTCACACTGCGGCTGTGCTGGTTTACAACATCCACTTGAAATGCCTGAACCGTTCGTTTTGTGCCCCCCAAAGCCGAACTTGAACAAAGCTCCATGAGGCGTTTCCGGCTAGTTCGTACACGTCCATCTTGTCCCAATGGAATTTCTAACGTATCCCCTGGAGCCGGAAGTGCCATTTCAAAAACTCCCCGGTACGCACCTCCTGCTACCACCTGAACGGCTCCTGCCATCAGCTGCGCCTCGCTCCAGTCAGCACTTGCGGCCAGTTGAAATGATTCATCCGAATATTCAGGCATGACCAAATAGGTCAAGTCAGTGTTCAAGCTAAACGTCTCCAAAGGGATCCGTTCCGGCGTTCCATCTCCTGATATTCGAACGGGCAATTGCGGTGTGAAGGCAAGTCGTTGAATCGCTGACCCTGTGGCGTTCATCAGTGGCTGTATTTCGGTCGTTTCCGGACTCGCAAAACCCGATTCATCGCTGCGTAGCATGGACTTGCTTGAAGCCCAATCATAGCCACTTTGGGACGCTGATGACCGAACCAAGGAAAGCTCTAAGGGCAGTAAATTAGGTGGTGAAAGGGACTCAAGTGGGTTTCCCGCCAAAAATCGAATCGGCAGGCCATTCCAGTCTACCCCGGTCTTTTGGACGACATGGGCAAAACGTTTCAACTTCACAGCTCCGTCATCGGAAACTTCAGCATCGTAAGCTGTCCGCCAAAAAGCCTCCTGCGCTAAATACGCAACCTCCACCTTTCCGTTCACTCCCTTGGGGCCAACAATACGCATGATGATTTGCCCCTCCTCTTCATTCTGCAACTTCAAAATTTCATGGCGCTCCTCAGCCAAGCCTTTGAGTTCATCTTCCAAATCGCTCAACTCCATCCGCAACTCCAACATCAAATACTCCAACTCTTTGACTCGATTTCTCCAAAAGTCAGCCAACTCAATCAAGTCTTCGACAAGAAGTGATTCACTTCCTCCCACCTTTCGGTTTGCCTGAATCATGGCCAATTCCTCTGTATACACTGCCAACAGTGCATTTCTCATCGCCACCGTTCTTTCCGACGATTCAAGGACCTCATCAATGCGGTTCAGCGCG
>JAPKAW010000097.1 GCA_028825055.1 Flavobacteriales bacterium
TTGCACTGTGTATTGTTTCATTGGCCAGTGCTTGGGGACAGTGGTTTGTGCTCGGAACTGGAGCTGCTGAGGCGATGATTGTACCCATCGGAACCGCATTGATTTGGCTATTTCGACCGTTTTCGAAGAAAAATTCGTCCGGAAACTCCTGAAAAGCGATTGATAATCGGCCGAATTCGCTATTTTTTTTCGTCCTTTTCAACAATTGGCCTCGGTTTATCAACGAATTGCCCCAAACCCCCCTACACCCCTTGCTCCCGTTGATTTCTCACCTATATATTTGACGGAGTTGAAAATCATTTTAAAATCTAGTTACCATGAACAAAGCAGAATTGGTTGATGCAATGGCAGAAGGCGCCGGCATCTCAAAAGCAGACGCTAAGCGATCATTGGATGCATTCGTTGAAGCAACTTCCGGTGCATTGAGCAAAGGAGACCGAGTTTCTCTCGTAGGATTCGGATCATTCTCAGTTACACACCGTGCTTCACGTAAAGGCCGTAACCCACAAACGGGTAAGGAAATTACAATCGCAGCAAAGAATGTGATTAAATTCAAGGCAGGTGCTGACTTGAATTCTAAAATGTGATTGCTTTTTAGCAATAACAGAAAGGCCCCTCGTTCGTTCGAGGGGCCTTTTTTATTCTATCGAATTCCATTTGGTCCGATGAAAAGCAATTCTGATTTGCGCTATGAAACCTTGCTTCCCTTCTTAAGTGAAGAGCGAACCCAACGATTTGACGCTGTCCTGAAAGGACGAACACGGCATCTGAGCGTCGTACTCGAGAACATCTATCAGTCAAGAAATGCCAGTGCTGTGATGAGAAGTTGCGACGGCATGGGAATTCAGGACGTCCATTTAATTGAAGATATCAATCCATGGGTTTACAATCGCGGTGTATCCAAAGGAACTCCCAGTTGGCTTACCCTACATCGTTACAAGCAACAACCAGACCCCACAGGTGCTTGCATTCAAAACTTGAGAGATCGCGGCTATCGAATTGCAGTTACCTCGCCCCATGTAGATGGATTCAACGTAGATGATGTCCCGATCGAAGAACCGCTTGCATTGGTCATGGGCACGGAGTGGAAAGGTGTCTCTGACCGCATGCTGCAGCAGGCAGATTACCATGTAGCCATCCCGATGCACGGATTTGCTGAATCGCTCAACATCAGTGTTGCCGCGGCCATTGCCGTGTATGAATTAAGTAAACGTTGCCGAAAATTGCCGGAACAAACGTGGGAATTGTCCGAATCGGAGAAAAATTCCTTGCGCGGAGACTGGGCGATGCATACCGTTCGGAAATCTGAACTGATTTTAAAACGACTTGGGGTTTCTCCAGAAACTGGACGCCCCACTCTCTAAAGAAATGACCTTGTATTTTACAGTTCCTTGGCGACTTTTGCGCGCCGATGAAAACTGAACGTCCCCTTCAAAACGATTATGCAAGTTTGCTGCGCATGGCCATCCCCATATCACTGGGGTCTTTGGTCCAGTTCTTCGTAGTCTTAACCGACAACTTCTTTCTTGCTCGACTCAATGAGGACGCCATCAATGGAGCAGGGAATGCTGGACTCGTGTACCTCACGCTCCAAATGCTCGCCGTAGGAAGTAGCGCTGCCATTCAAATTACCATCGCAAAGCATTTGGGCGAAGGACGCCGAGATTTGGCTATGAATACGTTTCGATCCGGCCTCGTATTTCATGTAGTGCTTGGAATCGCACTGATGATCCTTGCTACCATTTTAAATCAAGGTTTACTAGGAAGCACCATAGCCAGTGATTCAGTGCGCGATGTCTTTGAGCCATTTCTATCCATTCGAACCTGGGGATTCATCCCATTCTCTCTGATGCTTGCGTTCAATGCACTCTACACTGGGACTGCCCGCACCTTGCCCATTTTGATCATATCGGGAACTACAGCACTCGTCAACATCATATTGGATGCCGGTTGGGTAGAAGGATGGTGGGGAATGACGGCCATGGGCGCTCAAGGTGCCGCATGGGCTTCATTTGTCGCTGAATTGTGCGGGTGTGTTTTGGCGATTTGCATGACCGCTTGGGTCATTAAAGATGCGTACCGCCCGTGGAATTGGCTGCATAGAAGCAATCTTATTGCGCTGTGGAAACTCGCTTACCCCATGATGGCACAATTCATTGTGACTGTTGGTACGTGGACCGCCTTTTTCTTTTTTGTGGAGAAGGTGGGCGGCTTGGAGTTGAAAGTCTCACACGTTGCTCGCAACTTGTTCATGCTTGGTTTTGTTGTGGCACAAGGCATGCAGCAAACCACGAGAACGTATGTAAGCGGTATGCTTGGAGAAGGGCGATCTGCTGAATTAAAAGTTACATTACGTCGCATTGTCCTTCTAAATTTTGGAGGGATTCTGCTGCTTTGCCATGGCTTTGTTTTGTATCCCGAAGCGCTTGCCAGCGTATTCTTTGATGACAGCGCCGGTTTCCATGCCATGACGCGGACCTTGAAGGTTGTCTTTATCGCGGTGCTCTTAGAATCTCTTTCGGGAGTTCTGCTTTCAACTATTCAAGGCCTGGGCTCCACCGTTCAAGCATTCTGGGTGGAATTAATTACCGTCACGATCTATATGGTCGTCGCGGCCAGCATGACTCTCTGGTGGCCCCAGCCTATATGGGTTATTTGGAGGGTTGAGTGGGTCTATTTTTCTTGCATCGGATTGGGGAGTTGGTGGTTCTTACGCCAAGCGACATGGATGAATCCAAAGAATGGTTGAAATTTGAACCGACATGGCAACATTCCCAACAACACCTCTCGACCGACCTTTACGGATTGCTTTTTTGGGAACCCCAGAATTTGCAGCCGCTTGTTTACAGGCATTGATAGCATCGTCTCACGAGGTAGTCGGAGTTGTAACGGCTCCTGATCGACCTGCGGGGCGAGGTCACAGGGTGCAAGCTTCTGCAGTGAAAATGATCGCCGAAAAGCAGGAGATTCCCATGCTACAACCCACCAATTTAAAGAGCACTGAGTTTATTGAAGCTTTCGCAAATTGGCATGTCGACGTCGCCATCGTGGTTGCTTTTCGCATGCTTCCCGAAATTGTATGGAATTCACCCCCATTCGGAACCATCAACCTGCACGCTTCTTTACTTCCGAACTTACGCGGTGCAGCCCCCATACATCGCGCCATCATGGCGGGGTTAAAAGAAACAGGAGTGACTACGTTTTCACTTGAACACGCAATCGATACCGGAGATGTCCTGTTGCAACACGCAACAGACATCGCCCCCCATGAAAACACCGGTGACCTCCATGATCGATTGGCCGACTTAGGTAAGTCATTAATCGTTCAAACGTTGGACACATTGGTCGCAGGTAGTCTTGCTGGTGTTCCGCAGAATCGGGCTCACTCCAAAGCAGCCATTCTTGAGGCCCCTAAACTTTTCAAAACGGATTGTAAAATTGATTGGAACCTCCCAGGTCAAACGCTTCTCGATCACATTCGGGGGTTGGCTCCCTATCCTAAAGCGTGGTGCCCAAGCCCATGGGGGGACTTAAAAATACTTGAAGCAAAAGAGTATAAAGAATTGCAAATAAGTGATTTATATGGAAATGCTATTGCGCACCAAAACAAATTAGTTGTTGCATGTCAAGACGGATGGATTCAAATTTTACACTTGGTTGCGCCAGGGAAACGTCCAATGTCTGGATCAGAATGGCTGAATGGTTTGGGAGACCGGAAACCTGGAATTTGGGGAACTCAGCCTGAATAACAGCTCTTTGGGCTTAGGCTCCAAAAGCTTCCATCAAAACGTCCAGTAAATCATTCGCAGAGCGCGTGATTGGTGTTCCAGGACCAAAGACCCCAACGACACCTTGCCGATACAACGTTTCGTGATCTTGTGCGGGAATGACCCCGCCAACAACCACTAAAATATCGGACCTCCCCTTGACTTCCAGCGCATGAATCAAATCGGGGACTAAAGTCTTGTGGCCACCCGCCAAGGTGCTAATCCCGACTACATGAACGTCGTGGTCTACAGCCTGCTGCGCGACCTCTTCAGGCGTTTGAAACAATGGACCCAAGTCCACATCAAATCCTAAATCAGCAAAAGAAGAAGCAACAACTTTCGCCCCACGATCATGGCCATCTTGTCCCATCTTCGCGACCAATATGCGGGGTTGACGTCCCACTTTCTTGGCAAAGCGCTCCGTGCGATCGACCACACCCTTGAATTCAGCTTGACCTTCCATTGCACGGGAGAAGATACCGCTCACTTTTCTAGATTGCGGTTGGTATCGACCAAAAACATCTTCCAAAGCCGTGCTCATTTCTCCAAGTGTCGCTCGGACTCGTGCTGCGTCAACAGCCGCTGCAAGCAAATTGCCTTTGGTTTTGGCACATTGACGCAAAGCTGACAAGGCCTGGTCAACCGCCTCGGAATTGCGGTCAAATTTTAATTGTTCCAGTCGACCAACTTGTTCATTGCGCACCACTTCTTGATCTATGCTCAGGACTTCCAATTCGGATGCATCGTCAACTTCAAACAAATTGACGCCTATGATTCGGTCAATTCCACGATCGATTCGCGCCTGCTTCGAAGCGGCAGCTTCCTCAATACGAAGCTTGGGGAGGCCTTGCTCTATCGCTACTGCCATCCCACCGGCCAATTCAATCTCACCCATCAATTGACGCGCCTCCTGGATCATTTGATCTGTGAGCTGTTCCATCCAGCGTGATCCTGCCCATGGATCAACCGCTTGTGTCAAACCGGCTTCATTTTGCAAGAATAACTGCGTATTTCGAGCAATACGAGCTGATGCTGCTGTAGGCAAAGCAATGGCTTCATCCATGGAGTTGGTATGCAGCGATTGTGTGCCACCAAAAACAGCCGCCAACGCTTCAAGCGATGTGCGTGCCACGTTGTTCCATGGATCTTGTGCTGTCAGGGACCAGCCGCTCGTCTGCGTGTGGGTGCGAAGCGCTAACGACTTGGGGTTCTTTGCACCCAGCTGTTGCATGGATTCTGCCCAAATCAATCGTGCCGCTCGCATCTTGGCAATTTCCTTATAATGCTCCATTCCGCTGGCCCAAAAGAAACTCAAACGCGGAGCAAAGTCATCGATTAATAACCCGGCCGCCATGCCCGCCTTCACATATTCCACCCCATCAGCAAGGGTATAGGCCAACTCAATTTCTGGAGTAGCTCCCGCTTCTTGCATGTGGTAACCCGAAATGGAAATCGAGTTGAATTTGGGCATGCATTCTGAGGTGTATCGAAATATATCCGACACAATACGCATTGAAGGTTGCGGTGGATATATGTAAGTGTTTCTTACCATAAACTCCTTCAAAATATCATTTTGAATGGTGCCCTGAAGCTGCGACAATTCCACGCCCTGCTCCTCTCCCGCTACAATATAGAATGCCAAAATGGGCAACACGGCACCATTCATCGTCATGCTGACCGACATCTTGTCCAATGGAATCCCCTCAAACAACCGCTTCATATCCTCTACCGAGTCAATCGCAACTCCCGCCATCCCAACGTCACCTGTTACACGAGGGTGATCACTATCATATCCTCTGTGAGTTGCCAAATCAAAAGCCACACTCAACCCCTTTTGACCCGCAGCGAGGTTCGCTCGATAGAACGTATTCGATGCTTCAGCAGTCGAAAAACCAGCATATTGACGAATCGTCCAAGGCCGCGATGCATACATTGTGGCATACGGGCCGCCCAAATATGGAGGCTGACCTGGGCCAAATCGTTCATGACGAAACGGAACCTCCTGGCGATTTACGTGGACGTTTTCAGGCATCGGAATTGACGTTTTCTACTGCTGTTTCAACGACTCGACCCGATATGTACTCCTTCCACGCTTGATCCAGAATGGCATGCGTCCACGATTCGACCACGGAACTTCCTCCCATCGGATCAAAAACACGGTGCAAGCCTGATTCTTCGCGCATGATGTGCTGAACATTTCGTGCCCATCGGAGTCCCTCCTCTGATCCTGCAGCCTCATGATTCATTCTGTCATGGGGCAATGTTTCAATCCCGTCCGCGCACCCGATCACCGCAGCATATGCTCCAGAGGACTGTGGAATTAAATGATCCTGAATCAGGATTGGATCAGAAGGATACTGGGCGTTTACGGCATCGATCCATACCGGAGTGTCGGGAAGTTCGCGGTAGGCCAGCCATCGGCTCCAAAACAAGCGCAACGCGCGTAAGCTGGCTATTTCAACCAGAACATTCGCACCAACCACCCATTTCAAAACAACTTTTCGCGTTGCATGCGCACTCATATCGTCCAGATCTAAGGCCGTCATAAACCCATCTAAGGCCCACCCAATCCGCGCCATAACAGTGGTGCGTCCTAGGCCGCTTTCAAGCCAATCAGCCGATGGACACGTCCAAGAACGAAGCGCTGGAAACATCTCGTGCACATCTTTCATGTGCTGCAACGCTTCTTCAGCGCTTCCTGAACTCAACCACGAACCACGCAACTTAGAATCTGCACCCACAACTTTCAAGTCTTGCACAACGGTCTCAGAAAAACCTCCAGTAAGATGCAAAGAAATCATTTCCAAGTGCACCCCTAGCAGCATGACTTTCAGCTGTCCTGACGCCTCCATGCGAAGGCCCTCCACACCGTGAATAAGCGCTTGAAGCAATAGAGTATTGCCCCTTATTCGCTGCTGCAGTTCCCAGCCATTAGGAGCCTTTTGGCCGCCCATCACTTTGGGAGGCAAAAGAGGCCAATCCATTCTTTGCACCCCACGCAAAGGCATCTGCCAGCCCTCTGCGTGCATCGGATTGACTTCTAAACCTTTGGCTTGTTCAAGCCAAAGTGATTCATCAAAAGAGGCAA
>JAPKAW010000098.1 GCA_028825055.1 Flavobacteriales bacterium
GGACGCGAAATTTCGAAGTCAAGATGCCCCGAACCACTGGTATTGGGTGTGCGATACGCGGCGGAACTGTGCACCTTGAAATTCTTCACTCCCAATTTCGGAGTCCGGGTATGGTAATGAATGACTCCGCCCAGCGCATCGCTTCCAAACAAAATGCTGTTTGGACCGAGTAAAACATCCGTTCGCTCCAGCACTTGGGGGTCGATGGTGATGGCATTCTGCAAATGGCCGCTCCGATAGATCGCGTTATTCATGCGAACACCGTCCACGACAAGCAAGATCCGGTTGGCTTCAAATCCCCTTAAAATAGGAGACCCTCCTCCCTGTTGACTTTGCTGCACCAAAACAGCCCCTGTCGACCAAAGCAATTCTGCCGCTGTCTGCGGAACCTCCAAAGGCGCAACGGATTGTGATAGGGGCGCAATTTTATTGACCTGCATGGACAAGGACGAAGATTGAGCATCCCCCAATCCTTGGCTCACCACTTCAGCGGTTTGCAAATTGATTAAGTCCTCTACCATTCTAATTTTAGCAGGAACGGGATCCCCGGGATAAACGACCATATCCATGAATCCAACGCTCCGAAAAATCAGCGTATCGGTCAACTGAGATCGAGAAACCGTAGCGTTTCCATTCACATCCGTCATTACGCTTTGCCCCGAGTTTTTATTGAAAACAACGGTGAACGGGACCGGGGTAGTTCCATCCGAACCGACCGTTTTAATCTGCTTCGCGGTCTGCAAAGAGCCGCGATTCATAGCCGGTGGCGTATTCACTCCATTCGCCTGAGCGTCCAAAGCACGCATCAATTGTGATTCCTTCTGCTTGACATTCGTCGCATTGGAATCTGTTTGGCCCCATGCCGAACCTAGCGCCATCAAAAGAAGGGTGAACATCCCAAACAATGCTCGAGCATTGAACTTTAGAGTCGAACCAATTCGATTGCGCATGGCCAAGTGGTCAGCAATAATTGGGCCGTTTTGTAAAAACTCAAGAAGAGAATATGGATTCCAAAACATCGTAACTCTGAATGGTCTTAGGCCCACTCAAGTGGTGTTGCAAATATCGCACTTGACCCAACACCAATCGACGTCTTTCTGAAATACTCAGCTTCGGTGATACATTTAATGCAGCCTGTGACATAGTCCAATGCACAAACCAGACGGCCAAATCGGGGCCCAAATGATCATCGTCCTCATAAACTCCGTCCATCCATTCACCCGTCTGTAAATCCAAGCCCCGACCCACTCGGGTTTCTGGCGTTGGGGCCAAGCCCAATAAGGTTATCAATTGTCCTAAAAACTGGACATGAACCCATCCCGTTTGAGGAATGCTTTCCAACTGTGTCAAGGTATTCCAAAGCAAGTCAAACACTTCAGGATGCGCTGATTCCTCTGGGAATGTTTTGAGAACCACCTCCGAAAGGAAAAAGGCCACCGAGCTTCGGCGAACATCGGAAATCAATTTTTCAAACATCACTGCTCGATGGACTTCATTGAAACGAAACAATCCTTCAGAGCCTTTTCGCTTTAAGCCACTCACTTCTAAGAGAGCGCCTGGGTGCCAAAGTCCTGCTTGCCGCTTTTTTCCGGAGCCCAATCGAACCCACAAAGGCACCACACCCAATTCCCGACTCATGACACGAATGACCCGGGTATTGTCACTGTGCGCCGTTACTGATAAAACAATGACCCGATCCTGGTCAATGGAAATGGATCCCATGATGGAAAGTTAGTGGGCAACTGAACGCAAACGGATACAATTGAGCCAACAAACTGACCCCCGGAGGAGTTAATTTAGCAACCTTAGCTCTCGTCCATGGAAAACAGCATGAATTCACCAGAAAAACCGGACTTCGGTGCAGATCTCTTCCGCTACCGCCGGAGGAAGTCGCGTGAAGTAAAAATCGGAACGTTGACCCTTGGAGGGGATGCTCCAATCCGTATTCAATCGATGACCACGGCTGATACCTTGGATGTACCTAAGACAGTCGCCGAAAGTGTCCGAATGATAAAAGCGGGCTGTGAATTGGTCCGGATTACTGCCCCTTCCAAAAAGGAAGCGGAAGCGCTGAATGAAATTTCACAAGCACTGCAAGACTTGGGGTACGACGTCCCGATCGTTGCTGACATTCATTTTACCCCCAATGCGGCCGAAGTCGCTGCTGATTATGTCGAAAAAATTCGGGTAAATCCCGGCAATTACGCAGACAAGAAAAAATTCGAAGAACTCACCTATTCCGACGCCACCTATGCAGAAGAACTGAAACGAATTGAAAAGCGTTTCACACCACTCGTATTGAAGTGTAAAACACTCGGGCGGGCAATGCGCATTGGAACAAATCACGGGTCACTGTCGGACCGAATTCTCGGCCGTTATGGAGATACGCCGATGGGTATGGTCGAAAGCGCCATGGAGTTTCTACGCATTTGTCGACTGCACGATTACCACGATTTGGTTATTTCGATGAAGGCCTCGAATCCACAAGTCATGGTTCAAGCCTACCGCTTGCTCGTTGCGCACATGGACAAAGAAGACATGGATTACCCCTTGCATCTTGGCGTGACTGAAGCTGGAGACGGAGAAGATGGGCGGATCAAGAGCGCAATAGGAATCGGTTCCCTGCTGGAAGATGGCTTGGGAGATACTGTTCGGGTCTCCTTGACCGAGGCCCCCGAGGCGGAAATGCCCGTTGCGAGAAAGTTGGTTGACCGCTACATTGAACGTGACGGCCTCTCTGAAATACCCCCAGTACCTCTAAGTTTTGACCCCTTCTCTTACCGGAGAAGAGCATCCCATGAGGTTGGTCAAATTGGCCAGCGCAATGTCCCTGTGATCGTCCATGACCTGAGCAACCAACCCATTTCTCCAGCGCGGCTTTTCGGTTGCGGGTATCGCTATTCCGTTCCATTGGACAAATGGAATCTCGATGATTTCGCATGTGATTTTATCTATACAGGGGAGCAATCGGTCGATTTTGAACTGCCCGGAACTTTGGGAGTCATTCAAGACGCCCCGTTTTGGACAGGAGGAACGCGTCATTATCCGTTGTGGAATGCGAACGACTGGAACCCGAAACCCTTGGCTGGCATGCACTTTGTCAAAGTCGAACGCGCTGACCTCACAGATACCTTCATCAGCAAGGTTAAAGCCCAGCAGAACACGGTGCTCGTGCTGTCAACACACCATAAACACACCATGGCCGCTTTGCGTGCCATGTGCATGCGATTAGACGAGGCCCAGTGCATGGTTCCTGTGATTTTCCACGGTGACCCCCAAGTCTCTGAACCTGAGACCTACCAATTGCATGCGGCCACAGATCTCGGTGGTCCGCTTTTGGATGGGTTTGGTGACGGCATTTGGCTCGGAGGTACAGACGTGCCATTGAAATGGCGTAATTCCACGGCATTTGGAATCCTTCAGGCTACCCGTACTCGCATCTCAAAAACGGAGTACATCAGCTGCCCAAGTTGTGGGAGGACGCTTTTTGATTTGCAAGAAACCACAGCGAAAATTCGGAAAGTTACCTCACACCTGAAAGGGGTCAAGATTGGAATTATGGGCTGCATCGTCAACGGACCTGGGGAAATGGCCGATGCCGATTACGGCTACGTTGGAACAGGCCCCGGGAAGATCACGTTGTACAAAGAGAAGGAAGTGATCCAGCGCAACGTCCCAGAAGTCGATGCCGTCGACGCATTGGTCGATTTGATACGAGAACACGGGGACTGGGTGGAGCCGGCGATCGCCTCCAGTTAAGTAGTCTGCTCGGACGAAGGAGACGCTTCCTTCTGCGCAGAGCCCACATCAGCAAAAAAGCGCCGTTGTGCAAACAACAGCGTAATTACGCTGATCGAAATTGCTGCATCTGCCAAATTCCAGATAGGCGGAAAAACTTCATACGAACGCATACTATCAATGGGCCACCACGCAGGCCATCGTGTGGTAAAATGGAACATGTCCACCACATTGCCCATCAGAACCGGGGCATATCCTCCTCCCTCACCCAAAAACTCTGCAACCAATCCCCACGAACTGCGTGAAAACAATACTCCATATACAGCGCTGTCAATAATGTTTCCAATGGCTCCAGCCCAAATGAAGGAAACACATGTCAACAACCCGAGGTGGGCTCCATCTTTAAGCAAACGTCTTAAGTAGAACCCCAGTCCAACAGCAGCCACCAATCGAAAAGAGGTTAAAAGTAATTTCCCTGCCATTCCTGGGAGTGCCCACCCAAACGCCATTCCTTCATTTTCAATGAATTGCAATTCAATCAAGCCTGGAATCAAATCCCTTTGTTGACCAATTGCAAAAGACAGCTTGATCCAGATCTTGAGTGCCTGGTCCACCACCAATAACGGCAAAACGATGGCTAAAAACCATCCTCCCAATGATTGAATACGTCTCAATGGTTACTGCTGGTTCTTGGCTTCGATGGACATCGTAGCGTGAGGGACCAAACGCAATCGCGCCTTAGGGATCAACTTCCCTGTAACCCGACAAAGACCGTAGGTCTTGCTCTTGATTCGGAGCTGTGCATTTTCCAGATTTCGGATGAACTTCTCCTGACGAGATGCCAGTTGAGCAGTCTCTTCCCGGCTCATAGTCTCCGAACCATCCTCCATCATCTTGAAAGTTGGCGAGGTGTCATCAGTTGTGTTGTCATCCTGATGTGAAAGCGCACGTTGCAGCTCACCATAATTATCCCGCGCAACCTGTAATTTATCTTGAATCAAAGCCTCAAATTCCTTGAGATCTTTGTCCGTGTAGCGTGTTTCTGCCATGACGGTATTATCTGTTCACTTTTTTCAAGGTCATCCATATCGTCTGACCATCATCTAAAATCACCTCTTCCTTTGAGTCCACCTCACTCCAGTGAATCTCATCGGCCAACGTCTCGGCCCGAATATAATCCATATTCAATGCAATCGCTTTTTGGATGGTGTTTTCCGCTTTCAGCTGCACGACGATACGGTCCGTTACTTCCAATCCCGAATCCTTCCGCATGTTTTGGATGCGATTGATCAATTCGCGCGCGATTCCTTCAGAACGCAACGATTCGTCCAGAACGATGTCCAACGCTACAGTCACACCTGAAGCACTTGCGACCAACCATCCTGGAATATCCTCCGTTGAAATTTCGACATCCGTCAACAGCACCTTCGCTGTTCCTAAGCCATCTGCTGGCTCCACTTCAATGCTTCCAATCGACTCCAAACGCTCAATTCCATCCGCATCAAGCGCTGAAACCGCCGCTGCCAATGACTTCATCCGCTTCCCAAATCGAGGGCCCAAGCTTTTGAAATCTGGTTTAATTCGCTTGATAATCGTGACATCCGAGTCGTCTCCATCCCGTAAAATCTGCAATTCCTTGACATTGACTTCGCTCAAAATCAACGATTCAACAGCTTTCAATCTGCGTGCCATTTCATCGTTCAAAACAGGAACCAATATCCTACGTAAAGGCTGACGTACACGCAGTTTCTCACGTTTTCGAAGCGATAAAACTTGTGAGGAGAGTTGCTGAGCCAACGCCATTCGCGCTTCCAACTCTAGGTCAATCCACGCCTCTTGCACCTCGGGGAATGAGGTCAAGTGAACCGATTCCGTTTCCGCGGGATTGATTAATCCTGCATTAAGATCCCGAAATAGACGATCCAGGTAGAACGGAGCGATGGGAGACCCCAGAATTGAGATCGTCCTCAAGCACTCTAACAATGTCTGATACGCACTTATCTTATCAGCTGTCAGGTCCCCTTTCCAAAATCTCCGACGTGACAACCGCACATGCCAGTTGGACAATTCGTCAATTGTAAAAGATTGTATGGCTCGTGCCGCTTTTGTTGGCTCGAGGTCCTGATAGGATTGGTCGACCTCTGCAATTAAAGAATGCAAACGAGAAAGAACCCACCGATCAATTTCCGGACGCTCCTCGTAAGCAATTGGCTCCTCAGATCCATTGTATCCATCGATGTTGGCATACAGCACCAAGAAATTGTAGGTGTTGTGCAACGTTCCGAAGAACTTTCGCTGAACTTCAGCAATGCCGTTTTCGTCAAATTTCAAGTTGTCCCAAGGCTGCGCGTTGGAAATCATGTACCAACGAGTCGCATCCGCTCCGTATTTCTCCAAGGTGACAAATGGATCAACTCCGTTGCCCAACCGCTTGGACATCTTCAGTCCCTTTTTATCCAACACCAGTCCATTGCTCACAACGCTCTTATAAGCCACTGAATCAAACACCATGGTAGCAATGGCATGCAGGGTATAAAACCAGCCGCGCGTTTGGTCAACGCCCTCTGCAATAAAGTCAGCCGGGAATGCACTTCCCTGATCAATTTTCTCTTTGTTTTCGAACGGATAGTGCCACTGCGCATACGGCATGGACCCACTGTCAAACCATACGTCAATCAAATCAGATTCACGGCGCATAGGACGTCCATCTGCACTTTTTAGCACCACCTCATCCACCTTGTGCTTGTGTAAATCGAAGACGTTGTAATTCGATTTTGAGAAATCGCCGACAACGAATTCAGTCAACGGGTTTCGTTCCATCAAACCAGCAGAAACACTCTCATCACAGCGTGCCTTCAACTCTTCAATCGAGCCAATACACACCTGTTCCAACCCATCTTCAGTGCTCCATATTGGAATGGGAATCCCCCAAAATCGCGAACGACTCAAATTCCAATCATTCAAATTTTCCAACCATTTTCCGAACCGACCGGAACCGGTGCTTGCTGGCTTCCAGCGAATGGTTTTATTCAACTCCTGCATCCGCTCTTTCGCAG
>JAPKAW010000099.1 GCA_028825055.1 Flavobacteriales bacterium
CGTCAAAACCAAAACCCACTCCATTGCAACAGACGGCTCCGCCCAAAGTGTATTCGCTGAGTCAGGTGGCTTCTTCGATCCGACAAGCCCTTGAAAGAGCTACCGCAAATCGCAGTTGGCTTATTCGAGCCGAAATCCTAAAGATATCCCCTGGATTGGGCCAAAAGACAGTCTATGTGGACCTCGTCGAAGAATCCAATGGCGATCAACGAGCAAAAATGCGAGGAGTCATTTGGCCGTCCAATGGCGCACGGATCCTCGAAACGCTAGGGGTCGATGCATCCACGATTCTGGCTCCGGGCTCTGAGATGGTTTTCACGGCGCGTATCGAATTTCATGAACGATACGGGCTGTCCCTTTTCATCGAAAATGTCGACCTGCGTCACATGCTCGGTGAGATGGAGCGACGAAAGCAAGCCACAGTGGCTCGCCTGCAAGAGCTAGGCGCATTTGAGCTCAACAAGCGGCTTCCTATGCCCGTGGCTCCACAGCGGATTGCCTTGGTCGGATCACCTGGGACGAGCGGCTTCCGTGATTTTATCTCAAAAACACTATTGCACCCGTCCAAACGTCGCATCCATGTGCAAGCATTCGCTTCTTCCGTGCAAGGAACAGCCGCACCCAAAGGGCTCATGGACGCATTGCAAGAGGCGGAGGCCAGTGCCCCCGACCTGATTGTTCTTGTGCGAGGAGGCGGTTCAAAACTGGATTTAGACTGCTTCAATGACTTTGAATTATGCCGACACATCAGCCTAATGGGCGTTCCCGTTTGGACAGGAATCGGCCATGAATCCGATCTGGTCGTTGCTGATTTGGTGGCGCACTCCTATTGGAAAACACCGACCGATGTGGCCGACTCCATTATTCGTTTATTGGAAATTGCAACGAGCGAGGTTCATGATATTGCGTCACTGTTGCAACAGCGTGTTATCCACTGGTTGGAATCGCAGCAGAGGGAACTCGACAGCTTTGGGTCACAAACCCGATGGTCGAGTCAAGCCATCATCAGAAGCCAGATCAACTCCCTCCGGAAGTTGGAAATGCAATTGGGTTGGCATGCTGAGCGTTGGCTTCAATCAAAACACCGGGAAATAAACACCCTCTGCGAATTGGTTGATCGCCAGTCGATGCAAGTCTTGCTTCGACAAAGCACCGAATTGAATCAATGGCTGGTCGCTCCATTCAGAAGAGCAGAACAACAATTGCAGCACCAGAAAGAGCAGCTCGCATCAATGGAAAGCTCATTGGCCGCGCTGCATCCTGAAAGAACTGTAAAAAGAGGCTTTGCAATGATGAGTCAAAATGGCCAAATTATTGCCGATCTCAGTGGGGTCATAGTCGACGAGGAGCTCGAAATCCACACCCGTTCTGGGATCGCAGTTGTGACTGTTAAGTCAATTCGACCGCTCGCTAAAAACGAAAAAACAAAAAATTAGACGTCATGACACCTCCAAATTTCGACTCAACCGATATTCCTGAAAAGTTTGACGATGCACTTGCTGAATTGCGTCAGCTGATGCAAATACTCGAAGGGGAAGACATCTCAATCGATACACTAACGCAGTCGATTAGAAGAGCGTCCATTCTCCTGAAGCATTGCCAGAAGCAATTACAAGCGACGGAAGAAGAAGTTAAAACACTCATTCAAGAGTTGGGGATGACTTCCGGAGAAGAATCCACAGAAGGCACGCAGGATTAGAACCCGAAGGCTTACTGGTTCCCTTTGCTCAGTTGGTCCAACAATCCCTTCGCCCCACCTTCTGTAATTTCGTTTATGCTTGTTGGCATTTCACGCGTCGCGTCGCGCACTGCGATCAGCTGCTCTCTAAATTGACCAACCAAAGCTGTATAAGCCGCAAACTCATCACATGTAAGCTGTGCTTTGCTCCAAGCATTTAATTCTTCCGGAGTTCTCTCCACCAACATGCAGGCTGAAGTTTTCTCAGACAAGGCTTTTGTCCAGTCCTGCACGGTCCAGTCAATAGATTGCTCTACAGACATCAACTCCGTCAAAGAAGCGTTCATTTCAATCAAGCAACTGCAAGGGTCTTGGCTTAAGGTAGCCGAAGTCGCCCCCGTTGATTCCGTTCCAGCGCCACATGAAATCAATAGCATGGAAGCGCTCAAAGCAGTCAAGAAAGTACGTGCGTTTTTCATTTTGAGTTGGATTTTCTCATTAATCATCTTTGCGAAGATAGCATTCGTAATCTTCTGAATTATTGAGCCTTTCAGCTTTCTTTGCAGCCATGCCAACTTTCACCAGTTCACCATCCTCCAGAATACACCAGGTGATTCAAGCCCAGCGCTTGCCCATGGGCTCAATATATGTGGAACAACCTCTTCCATGCCCGCAATTTGAACGCATTGGCCCCTTCCTTTTACTGCACCACTGGCAAGACCTGCTTCCAGGCAACCAAACCCCGTACGAAGTGGGTGTTGGTCCCCATCCACACCGCGGATTCAGCCCGGTAACATGCATCTATGCCGGAGGGTTAAGGCACCGCGATTCGCTCGGCAATGACCATGTTATTCACGCTGGTGGAACTCAATGGATTGACGCGGGAAACGGAATCGTTCATAGCGAAAGACCCGATGATACTCTCGCCGAAAAAGGTGGCATGCTTGAATTGATCCAATTCTGGATCAACACCCCCAGCAAAGTCAAAATGAATCCGGCCTCTTACCATCCACTGTCCGCTGCTGAGACCCCTTCTTGGAGTGAGTCGGGGTGGAACATTGGACTGGTTCAAGGCCGTTGGAATGAGTACGAGTCTCCAATTGTCTCGAGCCACCCGCTGCGCATTGCCAATCTCAAAGCTGACGCTGCAGGGTCATGCATGAACATTTCCATCCCCTTGGGCTGGACCGGCTTGCTATACGTTTTGGACGGAGCCATTCTTGCCGATGGCCAAAGAACAGAAGGCCGACACATGGCAACAATCGTTGCCGGAGACTCTGAAAACATTCATATTGAGAGCCTCGACGCTTGCCGCGTTTTGATGCTGATCGGCGCCCCATTTGACGAGCCCGTCATATCTCACGGACCATTCGTGATGTCAACATATGAAGAAATTCAGAGGGCCATCTTGGATTATCACGATGGGAAAATGGGAACGCTAACCGAACCATGAAGGCACTAAGAGGAGAGCGCTCTACCAAACAAAACGCCCCTATTTCAGTCGTCCTCGCTCGAGCCAATCACGACTTTTTTGACCACCTTAACGGCGTCATCATCTGAAGTCCATGTGCTCGGTGATCCTTTGTCATCTCAACGTTATCGCCTTCACGCTTCAGGTGAACTTCCCCACTAGGAATTGCAAACACCGTGTCGCCTTGAAATGCTCCACCTTCCATTTCTTTGATGATCACCGGCACATCATCTAAATGCATTCCATCAATGAGGACCTCCAGCATCGGTACCATAGGATAACCCACTTTAGGAGCCGTAACGTGACCGAGAGCAAACCCGATCATGGCAAATGCAGCAGCAATGAGTCTATGAGACGTGTCAAATTTCATGGTGTTGATCTTGAGGGAATCAGGTAGTTTGTTTTTCTTATTGTCACTACCCAACCTATCTTTCGGAAGTCTCTGAATCGCCAAAACAGACCTGATGAATCGCCTATACACTCTGTCTCTAATCGCCTTTTGCATGTTAGGCACATCGAAAATGTGGTCGCAAGCCGAAGAAAACATTGCGCACATCTGGAATGAGGAGGTGCTTGAGGGGATTCGAAATGATTTCGCTCGCCCTACAGTTCATGCTCGGAACCTGTTGCACACGACCATTGCGATGTACGATTGTTGGTCTGCCTACGACAACGGTCCTTCGGAACCTTTCTTTTTGGGGAAGACGTGGTCTGGCTTTGAAGTTCCTTTCGATGGAGTTGTCATTCCTGCTGTGCCGGAGGAAATCGCGGAGGCGCGTGCGGAGGCCATTAGTTATGGCGTTTATCGGATTATGGTACATCGATTTGGAGAAACTCCTGACGGTGCTATCACCTTATTTAACATCAATTCGCGCATGGCTGAGCTGGGATACGATCCTTCGATCACATCAACGAACTACACAGATGATGGCCCGGCAGCTTTGGGAAATTACATTGCTGAGCAGATCATCGCATTTGGCTTGCAAGACGGCTCCAATGAAGCTATGGATTATGCTTCCGCGTGTTATGAGCCCATCAACCCCAACATTCAACCCGAATTCCCGGGCAACCCCAATGTCATTGATCCGAACCATTGGCAACCCATTGAATTGACAGTTTTCATTGACCAGAGTGGCAATGTAAGTACAAACATTCCTGAATTCGTCGGACCGGAATGGGGTGCTGTCACTCCCTTCGCTCTAGATTCAGCAGACCTGGAATCGCTCGAGCGGAATGGATGCACTTACGACGTTTGGAAAAATCCCGGAGTACCCGTTTATTTAGATTCCACTACCGTGGCTTCGGGACTGGATGACCCTTGGAAATGGAATTTCTCCATGGTCTCCGTTTGGTCTTCTCACTTAGACCCTACAGATGGCGTAATGTGGGATATTTCTCCGGGCGGCTTGGGATCCGATGGGTCCTTCGTGACGGAAGTTGAAGATTTTGCGGATTACTACGATTTCTACAACGGAGGAGGCGGTTTCACAGGACATGAATTGAATCCTGTCACCGGCGAACCTTACGCGCCGAATTTGGTTCCGCGCGGTGATTACACGCGCTGTTTAGCGGAATTCTGGGCCGATGGACCGGACTCTGAGACCCCTCCAGGTCATTGGTTCACCTTGTTAAACGAAGTGATGATGAACCCGTTCTTTGAATACCGATGGAGAGGCCAAGGCCCCGAAATTGATTCTTTTGAATACACGGTAAAGGCCTACTTAGCCCTTGCGGGAGCCATGCACGATTCAGCGGTTGCCACTTGGAGTATCAAGGGATATCATGACTACACCCGGCCGGTATCCGCCATTCGCTACATGGCCGAAATGGGGCAATCCTCTGACACCACCCTTTCGAATTATCACCCATCGGGCTTGCCCCTTATTGATGGCTATATCGAAATGGTCGAAGAAGGTGATCCTGTTGCGGGATTCAACAACGAACACATCGGTGAAGTCAAAGTTTTTGCTTGGAGAGGACCAGATTACGTGGAAGTTCCGTTTATCGATGAAGCCGGTGTCGGATGGAGTTTGGGGAAAAATTGGTGGCCTTACCAAAGACCGTCCTTCGTCACGCCTCCTTTTGCAGGATACGTCAGTGGTCACTCCACCTTTTCTCGCGCTGCAGCAGAAGTTTTGACATTGGTCACAGGTTCTGAATATTTTCCAGGAGGAATGGGAACATGGCCTGTTACCATGAATCAATTTTTGGTTTTCGAAGATGGTCCTTCAGTGAGCTTTGAGTTGCAATGGGCGACCTATTACGACGCCGCAAATGAAAGTGCCTTGTCTCGCATGTGGGGCGGCATTCATCCGCCCATGGACGATGGTCGAGCTCGATTGATTGGCCAAGAAATTGGCATCCAGTCTTTCCATTGTGCAGAAGGCTTCGCGTTTCCTGAGCTTTCTATGGGATGCGGGGGAGAAGGCTTCTTGCCAGGCGGGCTATGCCCTGGTGATTTCAATGCGGACTCCTCCATCAATGTAAGTGACTTCTTATTATTCCTTGCTGCTTTCGGCAGCGATTGGACAGGCCCCTTCGATATGGATAACAATGCGATCGTTGGCTCGGCAGACTTGCTAGAGTTCTTGACCCTATTCGGAGAAAATTGCCCTTGACTCGAAAGCAATTCCGGTCATATTTTTATGGCAAACACCTTAGAATGCGACTTCTCTTTATTACTCTTTCGATTTTCTGTTGTTCGGCTACCCAAGCACAAAACACATGGGGCAATTGGCTCATGTATTTTGGCAACCATCGATTGAATGCTGAATGGAGTATCCACTCAGAGGTGCAACACCGCAACTACACCGTCGCTCCCAACAACTTGGAACAGCTGTTGCTTCGGACAGGAGTCAATTACCATTTCGCATCGGGCAATTCGCTGACTGCAGGCTACGGTCACATCACCAACTACGCCTTGGAAAGCGCTCAAGATGGTCCTGAGATCACAGAGCACAGAATTTGGCAGCAATTCTTGCGTGCACATCTACTTGGCCGCTTGAAATTGGAGCACCGTGCCCGCACTGAGCAGCGATTTGTCAATACCGATTTTAAAACGCGATACCGCTACCGCCTCATGGGCTTCTGGCCACTTAAATCCGAAAATCTCGGTCCAGGAGTGTCCTACTTAGGACTCTACAACGAAATCTTCGTGAATGCGACGAATTCCCCTTGGGATCGAAATCGTCTCTTCGCTTGCGTGGGCTATCAAGCCTCCACCCACCTCAACTTCCAGGTCGGCGTCTTACGCCAAGCAATTCATTCGGCCAATGGCTGGAATGGAGACTGGTACGCTCAGATTGGCGTATTCCTAAATACCCCGTGGCAAACGGACTAAAACCGTCTCTTAACCGCCCTTGATTTGAGCCAATAAAAAAAGGCCAGCGAAATGCTCACCTTTTTCTCCATTGCGGGGGCCAGACTCGAACTGACGACCTTCGGGTTATGAGCCCGACGAGCTACCAACTGCAAGTCCCTTTGGGTCTGTGATTTACCGTTGTTCCGTTCAAAACTGACAGTAAAAACTGACAGTATGAGCTCCTTTAATGTGACCATTGGACAGGACAAAAACCAACCGTTTATCAATGTCTACTGCCTGGAGAGGCCCTG
>JAPKAW010000100.1 GCA_028825055.1 Flavobacteriales bacterium
GGTTCACCTTTCCCATCCGGACGCACGAGAGGATTTCCGAAAACCATCGTTGCTTCGCGAGGCCTGTTTTGGAAGTATCAGTGGTTTAGGAGCCGAGAGCTACATCGCTGCCCTGCGCTTCTTTATGGAGAAGCGACCATGATGTGGAGTGCATGAGCAACGCCATCATTGGTCTCTAACTGGAGAGTGTATCGACCCGTGCTTAAAGTGCTAACGACACAAGAGAATGTGCCATCCGCCTGAACGGCTTCATACCGTGAATAGACCAGACGTCCTTTGGAATCAAAAAGCTTGAGATACACGTGATCTGGGCGAATTTCATTGGAAATCCAAAAGATGTTTAGGTCGTTCAAAACAGGATTGGGATAAACCATCCAAGGAAATGTGGGTTCAGGATGGTGTTCTCTTAAACCTTTCGATTCATCTTGAAATGGTTCAATTTCATCAACAGAGGACTCGTCGCAAGCCAGCAATAGTGGCGAGGAGTCTTTCAAAAAGATGGGCGTGGCATCGGTGTTTGTCTCCAAGAATGTTGGGGTGATCATGCAAGGGATTGCTCCGGTGCAATGGCCCCAGTCATTCCCATTGCAAGGGATGAGGATGGAGATCTCATCGAAAGTGTCTAAACCTTCAATGGTTCCTTCAAAATAACGGTGTTCAGGCTCTGAAAATTCATTTCCTCCTTGAAGCAATTCTGGCCAAACCCCATTTGAAAACCACACATGGGTGTGGTTGTGAAAGAACCGATTTCTCCCAAATGGAGGAGCCATATTCACGGTACTCATGGAATCAAGATGGATTGCGTTGTTGAGGTTTTCAAAGTTGTTGCACACTAGGTTGGCTTCCTGTTGGTGTAACCTCATGCCAGTCGAATGATTTAAAAACTCCGTTGTTTCGAGACGCAACGGATGTTGGCTGGAAGTAACATGAAGTTGGGGCAGCTCGGTGATGCCTTCCTCAAAGGAGGTATTGCGAATCCAGGAGTGCATGGGGCTATCGCTCAGAGAAAAGGCACTTTGATTCCAATAACAGTTTTCCATGTGAAGTCCTGAAGTCAAGGCATTCCAGCGCGTATTGAAGGCTTGTAGCCCGGTCAGTTTCATGGCTGCCGCACTCGGGTGCTGATGTGAAATGGAAGCGTTTTGAAGGGTTCCTTGATCCCATTGAAGTCGATTCGAGAAAGAGCATAACGAAGTTTCGTTGATGCTTTGCAGATTGACCTGATGAAAATCTGATTTTGAATTTACCTCAAGCATGCTGAACGGAGCCAACTCCAGCTGTACGTGGGATAGTTGAAACACCCCTGTGCCATTTACGCTCAAACCCGACTGGTCCTCTAAAATGAGCGAATAGAAAGCGTCAGGAGAGCCTTGGACTTGCCAACTTCCCTGACTCTCAATGTGGACATAAGCTGTCAGACTTTCAGTTTTGATGGACCCCGCAATGTGATTCTCAGAAGGAGCAATGAGGAGGGTTTTTCCGCTGGAAATAATGAGGTCTCCATCAAGGTTGAGAGATCCATCCGGTCCATTGCATGCAATGGTGCTGTTTTCATTGACCAAGATTTGTCCATTCCCGTGAATGTTCAGTGTGCCGCCAGGATGAACGACCACCTTCCCACCGTTGAGAATCAATTGAGCCCCTTTCTCAATGTTGACTTGACTCAAAGGTCCGATGTGAATTACCGAACCGGATCCCAAGGTCAATACAGTTCCATTTCGAATGTTTAGGATGCCGCTTCCATTTCCGAGTGTGTCACCAACAATCAACGTTCCGAATTGAGGGAGTTCAATGAGATCAATGCATGGAGCACTATCAACAAAAAACGGTGGGTTCCATGTGTTCCCGTTGCCTTCCGGTGTCCCAATGGTGACTTTGCCAGCAGCGGGGATGGAACAGGCGCCAATCCAATGGGCGTCCGCCTGATTCCACCCGAAATGATGGGTATACGCGATGGTGTCAATCGGTTGCCCATCGATGATCCAGTTTAGTAATTTCTCGACATGATCTCCGATATCGGCATGCATTGCAATTGGATGCGTCAAGGGTTGCGTTGAAATCTCATCAAAAGGAATGGCCCCCATGGACCAGTCAGCCAACAAGGGAAGGTCGAACGCAGAATGAACAGGGATGAACATGGAGTTGCTTTGGTAAGACTCGACCTCAATTCCTGCAGTTTCTAGAGCGTCTCGCAACAGGGTCAAATGTGCTGACGAGCTACCTGGAGTTTCTCCCCAAGGTTGAAATGAAGGGTAGCAATGTCCTTGAGCCTCTAAGATGATGTCCTCGCCCCATTGCCAGTCAGTGTTGATTAATTCGCCATCAAAGACACACCAGTTGTCTGAATCTGAGGCAGGATATTGAGAGTCTCCTGGTGTGGCATGCAACCACAAATGAACATAATCCCACCCTAGAAAAGTCGATGCAGCGTACAAAAGAGGGGAGTTTGGAGAGGGGAATGCGACTTCCGGATTGCCGTTGGAAATGGCGGCGCAGAAAGGAATCAGAGGGAGACCCCATTCTGATTGCAACGCTTGGAGAGCCACAAATTCACTGCTCGGTCCATCCGGCTTATCAAAGAGCATTTGGCCCGCTGCAATAGAATTCAAGGCCTGATTGAGGTTTGCGGCATCCACTGAAACTTCAGATAAAAAGGCGATGGCATGATGCAGGGCAAAAGGGAGCCAGGCACCTCGAAATGGACTGTCGATTGAAAGAAATAGTCGGGTGCAGTGATCGGTGCCTTCTAATTCCATTTTCCTCAAAGCATGACGTGCTATGAGCCCGCCCATGCTTGCGCCGACCACCACTAAAGGAGATTTCAAAGCGGGCTCTTGGTAGGCGTTGCACAAGCCAATGAGGTGTTCTAACAAAGCGGCACTTTTGGCAACGGATTGGGTGCCATCGTTAAAATCGAGAAAAACAAAATCCATGCCCATGGCATTCAAGGAATCGATAAACGCTGGCATGGCCTCAAAGGCCTCAGAAGGATTTGCACTACAATTCCAAATGGTTTCCCAATTCATGTCACCGTGACCGTACATAGGGATTTGTCCACCAATAGCAGGGTCAAATCCTTCACAAAGGATAACAGGCTGATCGAAAATGCCGTCGTCACTCATTTTGACGAGGGCTTGTCCCGTGACGGCCTGCCCTTGGTGGAAGCATCCAATCCACCATGGATCTGTGTTATCTGTGTCGAGCCATGGCGGTAAGTCAGGATCTGGGCATTCGTCCATAATGAAGGTTGGAAACACGATGTGTTGTTCCCGTGATTCACCATTGAGAGTCAGCTTTAGTCCGATGGAGGTCAACGTGGTATTCTCTGGAACTTCAATGGATATCGGTTCGTCTAACGTGATATTGTATGATAGTCCATCGTGAATGAGGGTCCAGACCCCTTGCAGGTGCTCTTCAGCAACGGCAAGTGATGGCAGAACAATTGAATTCAGTCCCCTCGGAATATCTCGTCTACTAGCAAGGAGCAACGTTTCATGCCCAAGAGAGTCGATGCCCGTCGCGAGTAGCTCATTTTGAATCGGCTCCGTCCTGTGGGATAAAGCAAGGCAAATTGCTTGTTGCTCGTGCGATGATTGTTCAAAGACACGTCGAATTGTATCACGGTTGAGGCCTTCAAATGTGACGCCTAGCTTTTCCCAAATGAAGTGGGTTTGTCTGCTTTCGTAAGGCGATAGGGATTGAGAGAATAGGGCATGGGAATGACCTGCGACACCCCAAATGAGGGTCGCTAAAAGCATTTTTTTCATGAAAAAAGGATTACCAGAATTGTTCGACGATTAGCGTGTCGATGAGGTTTTTTCGCTCAATTGAAAGCGAAAAAGATGGCAGCGTGTCGAGTTGACCAGAATGGGTTACCGCTGCTGCGTGCCATTGCCGGATAGCAGGAAGGACTTCGTAGGGGTGGACGTAAGAGGTGAGAAGCAGAGAGGGGCTTGGGCTTGATCCGGGCGTGAAAGAGTGCAATGACGCGGGCAGTGATGGTCCGGGATCGAAACTGTTCCAAAGTAGGATTCTTTCGATTCCGGCGACGTCCATTTCGTTTCGGCCTCCAACACATCTGATCCAAAAGGGGGTTGGAAGCGTGATTGAAGCGGCATCATGAATTGGGAAATCCCAGGTGTCTTGATATAGGAGGATTTCTTTCCCTGTTTGCTCATCGTGCGTCCCAATGTGTAAATGGTGAGATCCTTCTAAGCCGCGGATTGGAATACAGCCGTGTCCGAACTTATCCGTGTGAAAGGTGTCACTGACGGCTTCTAGGGTATACCCATCCTGCCAATTGCCCGAATGTTCGGATTCTCTAAGGAGCACGATCCAAGCCAAATCCACGGGGGTCCCTTCGATGTAGTTGACTTGAATGGGCCAGTTTGTCGGAAATGAATCCCGTCTGCAAGACGCGAAAATTAAGGTCCATACAACGCAAACTATCCAGAGCCCTTCTCTTTTTCTTCCTGACCGATCCATAAAGCTAAATTCGACACGTAAAAGCAGCTTGTGAGCTGCGATACATGATTGAATAGTGCTGCTTTGCGGACGTTTAGCTAAATTTCCTGATGCCCTTGTCGAGGAGCTTAGCCAAGTCTTGTGCGTCTTTTTCGTTCAACTGTTTGCCGAGAACGAAGGACTTGTTCAGGTGAGCGAAGTGAATCGAGTCTCCCCCCATGATCCAAAAGCTTTGATCCAAATTGGCTAAAAAAGAAGCCGGGTCTCTTCGCCCAATTTCCATCTTTTGTATGTTCGCTAAATGGAAAACCTGGGCCTTTCCCAGCGTACCAAAGGCATTTTTGACAGACATCCCTTCCTTGCAAATGCGGATGGATTCGCTTCCTTTTCTGCGCCAAAGAATCACCTTTCCGACGCGAAAGGTAAAGAAGGTCCAAAACGCTGTAGAGATGCTATAAAACAGGCGCTCTTCTCCTACGGAGTGCAACAAACTCCAGCAGAAGACGACTCCAACGGCAATCCATGCAAGCATCCATGCCTCCAATGCCATCTGCTGGTTTCTTGGGATTTTTTGATTGATGACAACAGTCAGCGCGTCATCGTGCCAGACGAATGTGATGCGCTTTCCTATTGATTGGACAGGTGGTGTGCTTTCATTCATGCTGGAGTCTCATCACTTTTTGAAACCAAACGACTGTACAAAGCTTGGTACTTTGGCAATATGGTGTCGATATGAAAGGTTTCAGAACGTGCTTTGGCTTGTTTTCGGAAAGTTTCCAAACGATCAGGGGAACTGAGAATGTGCAGGGCGCTCTGTGCCATGCCATGGGTATCGCCGACTTTGTGAAGAAAACCGCTGACCCCATTTTCGATGACTTCGGGAAGACCTCCGGAATTGGAAGCAATGACGGGGACACTGCTGGCCATGGCTTCCAATGCGGCCAATCCAAAACTCTCCGTTTCTGAAGGAAGAAGAAATAGATCGCTGATCCGCAATGGCTCTATGGGGTTCTTAATTTTCCCTATGCAAATGACATCGTCGCGGTACCCCATTTGTTCAGCGGTTTTCTCAATGCGAGACCGGTCAGGGCCATCGCCCACGAGCAGTAGTTTTGCAGGAATTTTCCTCCGAACTTCAATGAATGTGGCGAGGACGTCATCCACTCGTTTGACTGGGCGAAAATTTGAGATATGTGTCAATATGGGTTGACCCTCCGGGGCAATTTGTTTCCGCAATTCTTCATCGGGAGGTCCATTGTATTGCTTGGGGCAAATAAAGTTCGGAATGTACTCAATCGTTTGGTCGTCACAACCAAATAAGCTCAGGGTGTCCGATTTCAAACTATTGGATACCGCGGTAACGGCATCAGATTGGTTGATGGCATAAGAAATTACCGGTTCAAATGCAGGGTCTTTGCCCAGCAACGTGATATCGGTCCCATGCAACGTGGTAACGATGGGAAGATCCAGTCCTTTGGAAGCAAGAATGGAACGAGCCATTACAGCCGCACTTGCGTGGGGTATGGCATAGTGAACATGCAACAAGTCCAACCGATGTTGCAAAGCGATTTCCACCATTTTACTCGTTAAAATCAGTTCGTAAGGTTGAAAATCAAACAAGGGGTAATTTGAAAGCCGAACCTCGTGATAATACAGATTACTTTTCAGGCTTCCCATTCTTGCAGGCTCACTATACGTGATGAAGTGCAGCTCATGGCCTTTAGCCGCAAGCGCCTTCCCCAATTCCGTTGCAACAACTCCTGAACCTCCAAATGTTGGGTAACAAACAAATCCTATGCGCATGGAGTCAAAGTTTTATGTTCAGTCTCTATTCGTCCTAAATCGATCGGAGATGCCAAATGATTGGTAGACGATCTGCTGGAGTTCGGTCCTAACATTCCATTGAATGAGTTTTCGATTTTCCGCATCTGGATGGATTCGGTTGCTCAAAAAGACAAAGACCAAATCGTGATCTGGATCAGCCCATGCCAGTGTCCCTGTGAATCCAGAGTGTCCGAAACTTGACCAACTGGCTTGGTCGCATGTCGGGCCTTCTCCGCGCTCCGAATCAGGCCGGTCAAATCCCAATGCTTTCCTGTATTTGGGGTCGTCGTCAAACCGAGACGTCCATTGATAAACCGTCTCGGATTGCAATAGTTCAGAGCGTCCGTAGATTCCTCCCATGCGGAAGCAATACATCAAACGGACGAGGTCATAGGCATTGCTAAACAAACCAGCGTGCCCTGCGACTCCACCAAGCATAGCTGCTCCTGGG
>JAPKAW010000101.1 GCA_028825055.1 Flavobacteriales bacterium
TTTTTTGCAGACTTTGGTTCCCAAAAGTTTCATGAAGTAAAGATAAAGGGAGTGTTTGAATGGGAGGTTTTGTTGGAATAAAAAGTAATATACGTTCACGAGTTGGAACCAAATCGCAATGTTAATGGGTTGTAAACCAAGGACTAGTGTGTTTTAAACTCTTTTCGTAATAAACTGAATTTTAATCGTTTAGGGGGCTACTTTTACCCCTCAAACCCAAACCTTGATTTGATGAGAGTTTTTATTCTAGTCTGTTTTAGCTTTTTAATGTTCAACGTATCCGCTCAAAAAATTAAGAGAGAATCCGTCCAAGTGGAGTACACCAGTCGACCTAGCGAGCCTCTGCCTAAGGAGGTGAAGTCATATAGCGTCGAGGTAATGCAGACGTATAAGTTGGAATTTGAAGCAGAGATGGAACAATGGGCCATCGATACCGAAATAGCTCGAGTGAATTTTACTCGTGAAAGCCAAGAGTATAGTCAAAAGGGTACGGGAGCGAAACTTTTAGAACGCGCTCTATTGGATGAGAAGAAACCAGCGTTGGTTTTGCCTTCGAAACCCGTAAAACGTGAATTTATTTTTGAAGCAGGTGTCGTTTCTTCAAAAATTGACATGCAAGGCATGAATAAGAATGAAGGTGGAGTGGTTGTGACGATTGACATCCAATCATTCGAGTCAACTTCACCTGAAGACGGTAAGCAGGAACTGAAAGATAAAGAAGGCAACATTTCTTATAAGTATTACCGTACGATGACGTATCGTCAGCAGGTTCGTTTCGCTGTGACTTTACCTGATGGGGATGTTGTGATTGATGAAGTCATTGGTTCATCCGAGAACTATATCGCGCATACGAGTAACAAATACACGAGTAAGGGCGCCTTGAACAAATCGTGGAATCAAACGTCTATCAATAGCCAAATGAGTAAGAAGGCTGTGAATGCAGCCATGGGCTCGATAAACAACGTGCTAAATGATCGTGTATGTTTTAGTAAAAAGACACGTCCGATGACCATTTATCACGTAAAAACGACGAAGAAGGTCAATTATACGGACCTTAATGATGCGGCGTTGGACATGGAGTTGGCCATCGAGAAGTATTACAATGATCAAGAAGTTTCAATGGCTGCTATTCGTGAGGTTATCCCAGTTTGGGAGAGTGCCATTGCGGAAGCTGACTTTGACAATAGGAAGGCACGTATTGACTCTCGGGTAGCGGGTTTGATTTATCTCAACCTCATCTATGCCAACATTTGGCTTGAAGAGTACGACCGTGTTGATGTTCTTTTCGACGAGATGCGCCGGTTGGATACGAAAAAGAGTGCAGAGGGAGCAGCTGAAGGGTTGGATACGTTCAGTGAGGATCAACGCGCACGAAAGGAAGTGAATTCCTAAAGCGTTAGAAGCGGTTGTTAGTGACGAACAACCAGTAAATGCGAATGTGGCCCAGTGTGTACCGAATAGGTTCCGCTGGGCCATTTTGCTGTGGAGACGTTCCAGTTCGAAGTGCCGCCTATCACAGAGGTATTGGAAGTCTCGTTGTATACTGCTTGTCCTAAGGCATTGAAAACAATCACATCCGGGTAGGATGAAGTGATTTGAACCCAGTTGCTTGTTGGATTCGGTGAGCAATGGATTAAGGAAGTATTCGCGGTGTTCTCAATGGAGGTGGTTCCGTGCCAAATTGATTCCGTTACTACGCTGCAACCGTCAAAAAGAACTACGGCATTGTAAAATCCATCAAAGGGCACTTCAAAGGAATCTCCTTGACCGAGATACACGTCGTCAGAATACCACGCAATGGAATCAACAAATGGGATGCCAGTAGTTTCAATGCTCAGGACATTCGCTGTGGCTGCAATGGCTGCAATTCCATCTGTCGGACAAGGCTCAAACCGCGCTCGAAACAGATCATTTTGTTGAAGGTCAACCTCCTGATAGGAGAGCGACATTGACAATTCTCCAAGTGATATGTGGTCGTTTGCGTCCCACTGATCAAATAACCAGCCCGAAGCGGCGATGGCCTTGAATTCAACAGGGCATCCCTTGAAATAGATGCCACTCCAAGGAAGTGGCCCCGGAGTAATGGTACTGATTTTAACGTCGCCGGCTAGGGGAGGCCATACATCCAAAGTGACATCTATTTGTCCTTGCAAGCCAAAGCTGGTATTGATGTGAGACCGCGCTGAGCCAATTCGATTCGCATTGTGCGATGTCAGAGTGTTGATGGCATTGAGCCAATCGGTAATGGATCCAGGAGAACTCCAGCGATCGATGTGATACGGCATGCTAGAGTCGATTTCCTCTACCATACCGGAAATCACCTCGTTAAAGGTGGTCGTCTGAAATGTTGTGTTGATCAGATCGGCATATCGATTGATAAACTGATGGCGAAAAGTCTCATTGTCCAGCACCCGATCAAACACTTGGCTGTGTGATGATGGGTATTCGGGGTTACGCGCGTATTCGATGAAGTTCTCCAAATAAGAGGCTCCAAAAAATCCAAAGCTCGCATCGTTGTCATATAAAATGTAGCGCCATGTATTGCTCACAGGTTCACGAAAACACTTGACATTGTTGGTGCCCCAAGCGATTCCCATCCAGTCTGTGTTTTGTGCGTAGGTCTCAAAGGCGAAATAGTCAATGTAGTTTTTGACATCGAAATTTGAGGCGAACAAGCCATAGAAATTCGAATTGCTGGTAGGTGTAGATAGCAAGCTATTCACTGCGGAATAAAATGAATTGCCAGAGCCATTTAAAACATCCCATGAATTCATGAGGTCAACTTCGGATGCCTCTCCTCCGAAGTTATCTGCAACGAAATGCTCATCGAGTTTTTCACGTGCTCCATACAATCCCCAAAATTCACCATTGAGATAGACAAGAACCGGTTGCCACGCACCCGCTTCATTGTGTGTCTCCAATGCCATGCGGCAAAGGGCAGCATCTTGCAATTTGGTCGCCCAGCTGTGTTGACCGCCATTGCGTAAGTTGATGTTGTTGAAAGCAAGGATTTCGGGCTTTTCATCAAAGAGGGCATAATCCAATGGCCCACTGTAAATTGATTTAAAATCCAAACGGAAAGAACGCTGCGGCTCGGCTCGCGACCAGCCACCATGAATTTCGAGGTCTAGAG
Organism: Flavobacteriales bacterium; assembly: GCA_028825055.1. Taxonomy (GTDB): domain Bacteria; phylum Bacteroidota; class Bacteroidia; order Flavobacteriales_D; family Sanyastnellaceae; genus UA16. Next base: position 3,134 of record JAPKAW010000101.1, read on the forward strand.
TTTCTTCGGCTTCCAACGATCCTGTCTCGTCAAATAACTGCAATCGGGTCGGCTTGGACCATGGTTGCCAAAAATTCGCACCGAAATGAGGGTAGTTGTCCTCGGCGTTGGGTCCGAACACATAGATCCCCGTTTCCCAGTCCCATAAGTTGTCGTCGTCCGTGAGCAAGGAAATGACGGGTAAGTCAGGATTGAATTCATCTAAAAAGTAGGATGCGTCGCTAACGACACTAGGCACCTTAGTTCCATCAATACTCCACGCTCTCGCACTCAATACAGAGGTGCTATTGAGGTTAATGGCGCCACTCGCGATTAGCGCGTTGCCTCCATTGGGGACGTCGCCATTGGTGGTGTAACGAATGATGGAGTTTTCATTATCACCGGAGAGGCTGACGTCCAGTCCATTTTCATACCATCCGGACGGGGCTGAAAAAGTGGGAGGTGATTCAATGCCGTCGTAACAGGTGCTGCCCGCATTTGAAAGCCCTGGTGTTGGCGTATCAAAAATGCACCACCCATCGTCCGTGCCTTCCGCTCGTCCCATGGTGAGTCCAGGACGAAGTAGTGTGTTCACAGGAGCCACATCCACCAGATTGCCCGTCGGGCTGCTTAAAATGATGGACTCGCCAGAGCTAATTTTAAATGAAGTGTGAAGCCAGCTCGTAAGGCTAGGCCACCAAATGGGCTCAGCTTCACCATTAAGTTCTGCAGCAGTTTTAGATGTCAAGGCCAAAAAAGGCCTTGCTGTCATATCTGAGGATGTGTTGGACACGTTGTGAACCTGAACGGCCAAAACGTTTTGGCCATCGATCAGTAAATTTTCGATTTGTTCAGCTTCCCAATGCATGATATCGGGTTGCCCTCCATTGTATAGAACTGATTCTGAGTTGTCTCCAGCGAAATCGTTGAAGGCGCCACTCGAGGCAGCCATGGTCGCAGAACGGCCGATTTCGACGCCATTGAGATAAGCAATATAGCCGTCGTCGTAGTCGATTGAAAAGGCCATGTAACCAATGTCCGCAACGTCATTCACGGTGAATTCTTGTCGGAGAAATACGGAATTGGCATTTTGGATTGTGGTGCCATCATCTCCGTCACCGTACCCAAACCCACCCGTTCCAGTTGACCAATTCGAATCGTTGTATCCATTTTGAGTCCAGGTATTGCCTAAACTCGCCGTGGGCACGATATACTGCCATTGCGAATTGTCAACAACAACAAACTCCCAATCGTCCGCAGCATAGGGTTTGTCTTTGCCTGAAGCTAAAATCAAGATACGCTCGCCGGATGCGAGCATGCGCTGTGGAAATATCCAGTCGTTCCAATTGTTGTTGTCATCAGAAAGAGCGTAGCCATCCAAATTGATGGCTTCTTCTGACAAGTTGATGATTTCAAGCCAATCGCAAGACGCCCCCATGATATCCGAAACTCCTTGGTCTGCAGAAATTTCTGTGATCACCAACTGCCCCTGTCCTTCAACGATTGTTAGTGCGAAAACGAAGAATGTAAGAATCCATTTCATAGTGTGCGAGGGCGTAATCGGATTGTCTTTGAAAACACAAACAAGAAAGAAGTCTAGTCTAAACACGGGGTGGATACAAACAAGATGTGAAAGTTAATGATTTTCTTGTTTCGAGTGGATTGCATCTGCTTTGTTGAATCAAGTGAATGCTCGTTTTTTCTCTTCAACGAGATTTTAAGCAATACGCAGTCTGTAATCAAACGCGAGTGAGCGAGGTAAGGCTCTGGATTCTCTTGTCATATTAAAATTTTGGGCGAAAGTGAAGGCCATCTTCAAGTCTGATATTGACGCGAAATGCACGTACTTGCGTCGATGCTTTGGAACTTATTTTATTGGCTTACACATACAATTACGCTGTGTGTACTCACTTTTTTGACATTTGATAATCGGGCTTCCGAGTCCACCAGCTGGGGTTCAACGCCCCCTGTTATCCATGTGCTTGGAACCGTTCAGGATGGAGGGTCTCCGCACATTGGCTGCGATCGGATCTGTTGCCGGAATTTATTTCTTCGTCCTGCTACGGACCGCCAGGTTGTTTCGCTGGGGTTAATCGATGCAGACAACGGGAAGTCCTTTCTATTCGAAGCCACCCCAGATCTGCCGGCACAATGGCATCATCTCCAAAAATTATCAGGAGGAAAAATGAAGTGGCCTGACGGTATTTTTTTAACACACGCCCACATGGGTCACTACTCAGGATTGATGCATTTGGGACGAGAAGCTTTGGGTTCGCAGGAAGTGCCTGTTTACGCCATGCCTCGTATGATGCAGTTTCTTCAAGAAAACGGCCCTTGGAGCCAGTTGGTAGAATTGAAGAATATCACGTTGATGCCGCTGGAAGACGAACAAAAGGTGCAGGCCAGTGATGCGTTGGGAATTATTCCCATCGAAGTGCCGCACCGAGATGAATTCTCAGAAACGGTTGGTTATCGCATTGTGGGCCCCAACCGTTCGGTTCTATTCATCCCGGACATCAATAAATGGGACCAGTGGGATCGTCTTTTGGAAGATGAATTGAGAGAGGTTGACCGGGCATATCTGGACGCGACCTTTTATGATGTCGATGAGGTTGGATACCGGGACATGGCTGAGATTCCGCATCCGTTCATGATCGAAACCATGGATCTTCTTCAAGAGTTACCGCAAAAAGAGCGCAGTAAGGTGCACTTCATTCACATGAATCACACCAACCCTTGTTTGGATGAAACGAGCGCTGCATACCGAGAAGTTCGTGAACGTGGCTTCAACATAGCGCGGTTGGGAGATTCGTTCAGCCTGTGAGTACATCTCTTTGTTGTTGTGCTTTGGTTACCTTGTGAAATGGCAAGAAGACAAATCTGGAGTCAAGACTTTGTGTAAATGGTTCTTTTTGATTGTCACGTGTAAAATTTCATTAATTTGCTTTATACCAATGACTTGTAAAACATCATCTTCCGTAGTTGCATCGCTTTTCACCGTTCTGATGGTGTTCACTTCCGTGCTGTTTTCAACGATTTCATACAGTCAGACGACCAGTGACTGCAGCGGTGCTGTGGTGCTTTGTGGTGACCTCTATCAAGAGGTCAATGCGAGTTTGAATACTGGAGATTTTTATGAATTTACAGGTGGGTGCAATGCCAACTTAGAGCAAAGCAGCGTTTGGTACACCTTCACGGTGCAGGCCGATGGTTTATTGAGTTTTGTGTTAGATCCATTGAATCCCTTAGACGATTACGATTGGGGGCTTTTTAATATCACCACGGGAGGATGTGCTGGCATTGGGTCCCAGATCTTATCTCCTGAGGTTGGGTGCAACTCTTTTGGTCTAGCTGCCCCGCAACCCAATGGCGCAACGGGAGTTTCGACAGCCAACGGTGGGACTGGCAACTCGAACGGCCCAGGTGATTTGAACGGTCCTGCTTTCAATGCGGATCTTTCCGTCATTGAAGGAGAGCAATATGCTCTTGTCGTGATGAATTGGACCAACAGTTTGGAAGGGTATACCATCGATTTTG
>JAPKAW010000102.1 GCA_028825055.1 Flavobacteriales bacterium
TAGCTTGCTCGGTCTGCTTCATACTTTTTCTAATTTTCCAATTCATGACCCACAATTCTCATAGCAATTCAAACGTAAATGTCTCGCAAAAGTGTCGAAAATACAATTAGCCTCATACAGTACTATGAATTTTAACTCTAAACTTTTAAACAACAATCGAATGCCTTATGTTTTTCCTCACGAACACACCCGAAATACTCCACTTATTTAGCAACCTCACATTCAAACATGAGCAATTCATGTAGTTTTGACACAACACCACAATGAGTCGACAATTACGCCATTTCAAACTTTGCACCCACTCGGTCGTGGCTGTACTTTCGCTTTTTGCACTCTACGCTTGTAGCGAAGAATCCAGAAAACCCCCACCGCTAAAAGTTCTTTCTTTGAATGGCGCTTGGGAATTTCAAATCGACTCTGACTCCGCTTGGAAATCGGCCACTGTCCCTGGGGATGTGATGACGGATTTGATGGACAACGGCCTGATGGATTCACCTTACTCCAAGACCAATGAACGGTTGAGTCAATGGGTAGAAAAGGCCCATTGGGTCTACCGTCACCAATTCATGTGTCCTAGCGATTGGAACTCCTCTGATGAACCGTTCGAATTGGTATTTGAAGGCATCGACACGTATTCTACCGTTATTCTCAATGGAGACACATTGGGAACCACAGACAACGCGCATAGGGCCTACCAATTTTCCGTATCCCATTTAAATGAAGGCCTAAACACCCTCCTCGTGTTGCTTCATGCTGCTGTTGACAGAGGTCAGACAAGGTTGGACGCTTCGCCCTGGCCCGTTCCAGTGAGCAATGAAGACCGCCCGCAAGGCCAACAAACGAGCAGCGTTTCAAGGAAGGCTCTCTATCAGTTTGGATGGGACTGGGGACCTCGGTTGGTTTCCGCAGGGATTTGGAAGAGCGTAACCCTCGAACGCGCCCGATCACCTCATCCATCAAGCATGCGCATGGACCTTGTCCATCTGGACGAGAGCCAGGCGACCTATCGATTGAACGTCAGCGCAAAACACCCTGTTGCCTGGAGTTTGAAAGGTCCCGACGGGCAACCTGCAGCGCACACACTGGAAGCCATTAACGACTCGATTTGGACCTTGTCCATTTCAACCCCCCAACTTTGGTGGCCCAGAGGGATGGGAGGCCAACCCCTCTATACGCTTCATTGCGATAACGGATCCAACAACTTCAGCCAACGATTTGGAATTCGATCCTTGGACTGGATAAGACAAAAAGACAAGACAGGCCGAAGTTTTGAATGCCATATCAATGGACAAAAAGTGTTTGCACGAGGTGCCAACATCATTCCCGCTGACTTTTTTCCCGTTCGAGCGCGCGACCGCATAGAGGAGACCCTCCAAGATGCCGTTTCAGCTAACATGAACATGGTGCGCATTTGGGGAGGAGCTATTTACGGTGAAGACCTGTTATACGAGCGTTGCGACGAATTGGGACTATTGGTTTGGCAGGACTTCATGTTTGCTTGTTGCATGGTCCCCGGAGATGCTTCATTTGCGGCATCGGTTGAAGCAGAAGCCCGCTATAATGTTCGACGACTTCGCAACCATCCTAGCTTGGCCATTTGGTGTGGAAACAACGAATCAAAAAAGGCTTGGAAGAGTTGGGGATGGCAGAAACAGTTTGGACTTTCCATGCAAGACTCCTTGGAAATCCAACAGGCTTATGATCGCATATTCGGGCAGCTCCTTCCAGACATCGTCGCGGAAGAATCGGGGCAATTCTATTGGGCTTCCTCCCCCATGAAAGACCCCTTGGAAGCGACCGATAGCGGATTCTCAGGAGACGAACATGCCTGGCGGGTTTGGTTTGACACGTTGGACTTTGACTACTATTCAGACCATGGTGGACGATTCATCAGCGAATACGGACTTCAAAGCCTTCCCAATCGCCACACACTCGAAGATGTTGGAATCCAACAGTTTGAAGATGAAGCCCTTCAATTCCGCCAACGCTCTAAAATGGAGTGGCTCAAACCTGGTTTGGATGGCTGGGGTATGATGCGCATCTACGCGAAACGCTATGCCGCTGATCCTGGGGTAGAAGCCGGTAATTCGGACGCTTTGGACCGTTGGATTTATCTCACGCAACTGACCCAAGCGGAAGGACTACGCGAAGCGTTAGAACGTCACCGGTTTAGTAGAGGAAAGACAAGCGGCTCTCTTTATTGGCAACTCAACGATGTGTGGCCCACGGTTTCCTGGTCTACCGTTGATCACGCAGGGCGCTGGAAACTCGCCCACCATGCCGTGCAGCATGCCAACCAACCGCAACGCCTCTTGATCGACCGCACAGACCCCGATTCACTTCGGACTTTGCTCTCCAATACCACGAATCGCAACATATCTGGGACTGTCACGATTCGCCGTTTGGATTGGTCTGGTCAGGTCATTGGAGAAGAAAAGCGCACGTTGGAATCTTTGCCTTTTTCGGAAACAGAATGGAATTGGGGAGCCATGAATGATTGGGGATTCAAATCCACTCATGAAATCCTACAATGGACGTGGGAAGCCCAAGGGGAAACGATTGACACGGGAATACAGCGCTTTGCCAAGCCTTCTGAATTGCGATTGCCTCAAGCTGAAGTCACACAAACGATGCAAAAAAACAGCATCGTACTCTCCACCGACTCGGTCGCTTACGGCGTGCAACTGACATCCAGCATTCCTGGGCATTTTTCTTCAAACGGGATGACGCTGATTCCCAATCAAAAAGTTCGTGTCGAGTTCTATCCAGAACAAACTGGAGCGGGAATGGGAGAGATCACTGTGCGCCATTTGGCACAATTCCAACTTCATTGAATCGAGAGCAGCTGGTATTCTCGCTCCTGAAAACTGACAGAATCGCCCTTTTTTCGTCCCATAAGAGCCTGACCAAGCGGAGACCCCCCAGAAAGGGCAAAACAAGTCACCGCATCGACTTCAATCTTGCCCAGGCCAACTGAGATCAGGAACTCTCCATGATTCGTTTGAATCAATGCTCCTGGCCCGACTAGACTCTGGATTGACCACGATAGATTCGTCAACTCATTCCGAAGCACTTTAGCCTTTTGCAATTGCTGCTCAGCACGCCCAATTTCCGCCTCCATCATCGCTCTACCCGTTTCATGCTTGTCCCCCGCTGAGCTTTTCGAAGCCGTGTTACGAGACTCTTTCAATCCCTGCAGCGTCGAAATAGAAGCCTCAATCTTTTGCGACAACAAGCGATGAATCGCATCCACAACAGCCATTTTTCGAGAAACATTCATGCGCCGCAAAGAAATGCGATAATTCCGTGCAGACAGCCCACTGAAGAAATCTGTGTGAACTTGACTCGATAGTGGAGGTCACTGGCTTCGATAATAATTCCTGACGAAGCGAATGTGTCAATTGAATCCAATTACCCGCCATTCTAGAATAGTGGCACAATTATGATTGCTTTAAGCACCAGAGAAGGCGAGTTGGTTCTGCAGGGATTTCTGCTGGTTGGTCTGCCGGCTTCCGGAGTCTCATTAACCTGTAATTCAAACCTTCCGAGGTGTCCTGTACCTTCCTCCGATTACACTGCGCTCCGAAGGCCATGACTTCGTGGCATTTCGTGCCTTTCTGTTGTATTTTCCACGGATGAAAAGGATTCTAATCTTCTTCGGAGTCTGTTCAACCTTGGCGATGAATGGTCAAGACACCCTTTGGATTCTGCCTGGGACCATGATTCAGGGGCTCGACACCATGCCGGCATTGCGATCAGAGGTGCAGCCTACTTGGACCGGATTCAATGCTGTCATTGACCGGTCAGCAAACACCTCGAATTCAATTGTCATTTTCAATACGGACACCATTGAGCACACGTGGTCAACGAATGCTCCTGATGCTACAATGACAAGCTTGCCAGCTGAAATGGCAACGGAGGTCATCCTTCCTAACTTACCTCAAGGCAGTTACCGCTATTCACTCATTGATGAACCGGGAAAAGTGCTGGGAGCCGGCGGTTTACTTCGCATTGGCTGGACCGATGAAACGATGTTCTATTGGAACCTCTCCGAATGGCAACCATCGATGATGGAATTGGCCGGAGCTGGCGAAGCCATCGATTGGACTCTGCCCTACGTTCCACGGCATTTCACGATCAACGAACGGGCATATCCATCGACGGCAGATGACCCCAATGCACTGGTTGCTGTGCATTTGAATGACACGTGCTTCATTTCCATTTCTAACTTGGGCCACATGACTCACGTGCTTCATTTCCATGGCTTCCATGTGGACATCATCACATCGACAGATCATCCAGAACGTGTTGGCTGGAACAAGGACACCGTCCCGATCCGAAAGGGAGAGTCGATGACCGTTCGGCTTGTAGCCTATCAAGAAGGGATGTATCCAGTGCACAACCACAACCTCATCGCCGTAACGAACGCTGGTTTTTATCCTGGCGGCATGATCACCACTATACACGTTATGCCATGAAGTGCATTCCAATGATCGTTTTGGCCTGGGGACTCCTCGCATCCAATGCCTGGAGTCAAATGCCTCCTCCACAGTTGTTTTCCGAAATGGACGGCTTTCATTTTTTAGCTGACGGGACCCCCCTGCCAATTTGGGGATACGGATGGGTAGCCGATGGATACATCACCCTTCCTGGTCCACTTTTAACCTACACTGAAGGCGAACAGGTGGATCTCAACTTCACCAATCCCAGCCCTGAAAGCCACACGATTCACTTGCACGGCTTGGACGTTGACCAAGCCAATGACGGCGTGCCCACCACCTCCTTTTTTGTGGTGACAGGACAGTCCACGACCTACAGTTTCATCGCCGATCGCCCAGGAACATTTTTGTACCATTGCCACGTAACGACAACGCTGCACCTGACCATGGGCATGTACGGCATGATCTTAGTCACTCGTCCAGACATGACCTTGTTTGAAGGTGGTCCCAGCTACACGGAGGATGTTCCACTATTATTTAGCGACTTGGAGATTGCGACCAACCTCGACCCTGTGGGTAGCTTTCCATTCCACACCATTCGACCGGATGTTTTCATGGTCAATGGGCGGGCAGACAACCAACTCGAATTGGCCTCCCAAATCGTGAGTTATGAGCCTGGACAAACCCTTGCCCTGCGATTAGGCTCCATGGCGTATAGCCGAATGATGTGCGCATTCCCGCCGGAACTTCACGCGGTCTGCCACATGAGTGATGGGCGAGCAATTCCGGAGCCCTTTGAAGTGGACTCCTTGGAAATCTATCCGGGAGAACGCTTTACCGTGCTGATCACACCCGATGCAGGCTGGGATGGCTCCATCGAAGCAGACTACTGGAATATGGCTGACGGATTCGTAGAGGACACCCAGTTTATTCGCATTCGCGATGCAGCCTTGGACATTGATGAGTCCACAGGAACACCTTGGAGCGGCTATCCAAATCCTGCTCAGAGCATCATTCAGTATCCGCCTGCCTTGGATGTCACAGTTTGGGATGCTTGGGGACGCGAGGTGTTTCACGGTGATTTACTCGACGGCCAATTGCATGTGAGTGGCTGGAGTGTTGGCACCTATGTCGTGCGTGCTAGTGACGGGCCGACCAGTCGGTTCGTAGTCGTCGACTGAAGCACCGTCATACAGAACACCTCAAGGAAGATGAAATGGGCACGAGCCCGCAGACTTTGACGCTGTGCTCTTTTCGGGATTCCCTCCATTGAGTGGACTTTTTTGATAGAAAAAATTGGTGTGACTCACCACGTCATTGTTGAATTCCCGATGAAACTGGGGCGTTTGAGAAGCCGCCATGGGCGCATTGAGCCAAGACCAATCACCCGTCATCTCTCGTCCCAACTTCGATTCAGATTGGCAGAACGCCTCAAATTGCGCTCCCAACTGATGGTGGTCACCTAAGACCACACCGGCTGCGTCAAAACTGTGGATCACCGCTCGATTCAATTCAACCAAAGCACGATCGCGCCAGAGTGTCCGGTTGTTCGTCAAATCAAGCCCGAAAAGATTCGCAACATCCGGTAAGACGTTGTATCGATTTTGATCCGCCAGGTTGCGCGCACCAATCTCAGTGCCCATATAAAATCCATTGAACGGAGCAAACGGATACACAACACCTCCAATTTTCATGGCCATATCTGCCAACAACGGCACGGCGTACCAACGAAGTTTGAGCGAGGAAAACCCATCCAAATCTGGATGACTGAGAAGAACTTCATGCAGTCGGTCGGGATGGGTTGCAAACACATCGATCAATGGAGAAGTTGATCCATCTAAAACAAATTGCCAAGGCAATGGTGTAAACGCATCCCTCCTCGTGGGGCGCCACCCTTCATCCAAACAGGCTGCCGTCATCTGTTCAGAGTCAGGATCCCCAATCAGTTCGCCATTTCGCAATCGAAAGCCAGCATACCTTGTCAACTGGTGATTTTTCATGCGAACGGGGTCCGTTCCATCGGGTTTTCGCGGAGCAAAGACACTGACAATACTGCGAATCCGTCCAC
>JAPKAW010000001.1 GCA_028825055.1 Flavobacteriales bacterium
ACTGTAAGACCAATCGCTGTCACGTTTCCCGGAAATGGGTAGCACGAAATGCGCCAGACGAGGTCCTAAATCTCGAGCAGGGTTGATGGCGTACCCCGTTGGTCCCCCCAATCCCATTCCAATCCCTGCGACCAACAAGGCCACAGGCAAGGCATCCAAAGCACCCAATGAGGTCGTAGGTTCCGAAATGGCTAAAGCACCAAAAACGAGCACAAAAGTGCCGATCAATTCGGTGATGAAATTGGAGAAGGGATGTCGGATTGCGGGGGAAGTGCTGAAAACACCCAGTTTTTTGTCGGAATCTTCTGTCGCTTCAAAATGCAGCCGAAATGCAGCCCATGCAGCAATAGCACCGAGAAAGGCACCCGTCATCTGAGCTGCGATGTAGCCGGCCATCAGTCCAGAATCAAAATCTCCGAAAAGACTGAGGCCAATGGTGACAGCGGGATTGATGTGCCCGGACCCTCCCAAGTGGACTGCGGTATAGACCCCTACGAAGACGGCCATTCCCCAGCCCAATGACATCAGAATCCAGCCTCCATGTTGCCCTTTCGTTTTCGAAAGATTCAAGTTGGCATTCACACCGGCTCCCATCAAAATGAGCAAAAAAGTGCCTATGAATTCTCCGATGTAAGGTGCCATGTTCTCGTCTGGTTTGAATCGACGGCGAAGTTAATCGTACACTCCGAATTCAAAACAACCCAAGTGGCGGTTTGGCCGTTCTCCCGTTTTTGGTTTAATTAGAGTGTGCGGAAAAGTTTACGGAGTTGGTTTTTATCAAAAATCTTAACATTGCAATAACATGGTTTTTGTAAGTGAATTGGATTCGTCGTTGAAGATTTGCACTACCAAAGCCTCACTGCAATGAACAGCCTTTTCGATGTCCGGTTCTGTCATTTAGGCCTCGGTGTAGGAGACTTCGACTAACGAGGCCAAAACCAAGCGGATTTTGAAATCACTATTTCCTGCGCACAATCTGAACGAACAGTCACGATGAAAACATTTCAGCTTCTAGCAGTTTGTCTAGCTCTATCCGTATCTCTGACGCTTTGTGCCCAACAAACGATTGAGAGCACGTTTGGTAATGGGGTCACAGTTGTGGCTGCGGATGAGAGTTTTTCCATGAAGTTCAACGCACGTGTTCAGAGCTTATTCATCACCGAAGTGCCCGAGATGGATTTCAGTGAAGTGGAAACGAATTGGCTCATTCGCCGGTCACGGTTGAAGTTTTCGGGCTTTGCATACAATCCCAAGTTGCAATACAAAATTGAGTTGGGCTTATCGAATCGCGACCACGGGGGCGAGACTCCGGAAACGAACAACACTTCAAACTTGATCCTTGATGCATTTATCAAGTGGAAAGTCGTGGACAACTTTGAGATCTGGGTGGGGCAAACGAAATTACCAGGGAATCGTGAGCGTGTTATCTCTTCTCAAAAACTGCAATTTGTAGACCGGAGCCTCGTGAATTCACGATTCAATATCGATCGTGACATGGGCATTCAATTTCGTAACAAGCATATGCTTGGAGGCATGGTCTTCAAAGAGGCTGTGGCTATTTCTCAAGGGGAGGGCCGAAATCGCACTGTTGGGAATCAAGGCGGATTGGAATACACCGGACGTGTTGAGTTCTTGCCGATGGGAGAGTTCACCAGAAAGGGCGATTATGTGAGTTCAGATCTTGAGCGTGAAGCCACGCCTAAGCTAGCCATTGGTTTGACTTTCGACCACAATGCCAATGCAGCCCGGGAGCGAGGCAATCTTGGGAGTTATGTAGCCGATACGGCATACAACAGTTTGCAAACGGTGCTTGCTGATTTCATGTTCAAGTACAATGGCTGGGTGGTTGCAGGTGAGTATGCGAACAAGAAAGCCTTGGGAGAGCGCCTGGTGGCTGGCGATGAATTCATTAGCAACTACTACACGGGCTCGGGCGTCAACGTACAGTTGGGCTATTTGTTCAAGAACAATGTAGAACCGGCATTTCGATACACAGAAATTACGCCAGAGTCGGCCGGGTTGTCATCGGATCGGGACCTGCAAAAGATGTATACGTTCGGATTGTCTAAATATGTTGTTGGACACAGCTTGAAAGTGCAGACCGACGTGAGCTTCATTGACAATGATGCTGCATTCTCGCTAGAGCAAACCTTCGATATGCTCTTCCGGTTCCAGGTTGAGATGGCTTTTTGATCAACCAAGTAAGATTGCCTGAAAAACACGCATGAAAAACAAACCGCCGCTAAGGATACACTCCTTCAGCGGCGGTTTATTTTGATAGAACATTCAAGCTGAATTCGGAACCGCCGGCATCAACGCACCAATGTCAAACTCCCTTGATAAATGATGGTCTGAGGGCCTTCCATTGTTTCGGGTCCATCAATCCCCGTGATCTCCAGTTCTTCGATCAGGATAGGGATTTCCAAGATGTAGTAGTAGGTACCTTCTGATGCGATCAGTCGCGGATCCCAACCTGCACTGGACCCAAAGTCATCATCGCTGAACATCAGGTTGCCCCAGCGATTGAATATTTGCATGCGCGCGTTCTGAATACTGAACAAGCCGTCCACATAAAACCGGTCGTTCTTTCCATCGCCATTGGGTGAGAACACGTTTGGGATGGTGATGCTGCAATCTTCGATTTCAACGGCAATGCTTCCCGTGGCCGAGAAATTGCAGGGCGCACCCGTCGCATAGATGATTTGGTAAAGGCCCGGGCCGTAGTAAGCAGAAGCGGCAATCGGGCTGGGAAGCGGAATGGAATCGTTGGATTCTTCCGCCCAGAATGTCCAACTCAGTTGATACAACGGGTCCGCCTCCACGCCGAACAACAAAGAGCCGGGTACCGGGCAATAGACCAAGGTATCGCTCATCCAATCTTCTAAAACCGGAACCGGCAACGGCATGATGTTTAAGTCCAACTCGACCAAACTGTCGCAGCCAGTGGCACTTGTCAACGTGTCCAGAAAGATCCCAGTACTGGCGTACGTGTTTCCATTCCATACGTAAGATTCGCAAGCGCTGGCGGAACTTGCGCCTGAGTAAGGCGGATAGAACGTAACGGTATGAAAGCTGCTGTCTGCGCATAAATCGCCTGTAACATGCAAGCTCACATCATAGCTTCCCGGATTGACATCGTTGGCCACATAGAGGTCGTTACCGAAATCTTCGAAATTGAGCAAACCAAAGTCCCAATCCAAGACACCTCCACCGAGGGTGTCACCGCTGAATTCAAAAGTGGCGTCATCGCCCCAGCAGACGAAGTCAGGGGCTTCAAATGCCGCATCGATGTTCAATGAAAACCCCGAGTAATATCCCGAAAACCCAGCGTCGGCACTGCTGCCGAAAAGTCCGACTGCGACGGGGCCGGAAGATTCAACGGTGATGTCTCCAGTGAGGTCGAGGATGCGGTAGGTTTCCCAACCTTCAAACCCGTCCACGACCACCCCTCCACCATACAATACACCATCAATGGTCAGGGTGGCATCCTCCTCAGTAATGGCGAAAATCCCCCCTGAATAGTTCGTGGATCCGATGGATTGAATGCTTGGTATTTCATCCACGGAATTCGGCATGCCGCAAGAAATCGGAGGAATGAAGTTCAATCCTGGAGTGGACTGGCTGCTACTGCCTGCCAAGAATTGATAGACGTACGCCGGCTCAGACAAGCGGATGTACACGTTCGAATGTGGCGCTCCTGTATAAGCGCTGTTAGGGGTCAGGTACCATTCTCCAGGCTGCAGGGTTGCCGAAGGGGTTGCCGATCCATTCAAGTACACCGCTGTATTGGGATAATGCGCAACAACCAACCCGCGTTCCTGTGAAGGGTCTCCAATGCCCTCCACCAAAATGTGGTCCTGACCGAGATACGGTACAGGGACAATTTGATCGGCGCCGATGTCTTGATTGCCTGTGCCCGTACCGATCGACCCGCACCAATTGCCAATGTTCACCACGATGTCTCCAGAGCTTTGGATTAGCGCGCCGATCATGCCGGCAAGATTGGCATCGGAATTGGCGTAGCCGGAGTAAACGCGGCATTCACCTGCATTGAGCGTAAAGGACAAGTTGTCGTCATTGACGGTGGGTGTTCCGGCGAAAATAACCTGGGAATTGTAATTGGAAATCTGCACCTGCACGGCCTCTTCGGTTGCCATGATCCCGAACACAAAAGACCGAATTCCGGCTTGATTGGAAATGGGCATCGCTCCAAATCGGAATGTCGTCCCTTTGGCCTTCGATCCTTTGGAGGTGAGCGCTTCGGCCTGCCAATTGCTCCGATAACGTGCATTGCAAAAAACGGGCTCTGTCGACTCTACGATGAGGCCCCGGTTGCCAAGCGTGGTGTTCAATTCGTTTTCTGCCACCATCAACTTGCTTCCAGAAGTCTGTCCGTTTTCTATGTAAATCTCCAGTGGAGTGCCATTTTGAACGGTGTAAGGAGAATCTCCAAAGGGTGTGTCAGAACCGTCACGAATGGTGACTTCCACCGGGTCGATACTCGGTGTCGACACGTACAAATAATGATCATTGATCTGACCCACATCTCGACTGTGAAGCGGCGGCACCCAATGGATCGTATCGAGTTGGCTCCACGATCCAAGACTAACGAGACACGTCGTCAAGAACAAAACGCCTTGAATGATGGACTGAATCATAATAACGTTCTGAGGTTAGATTATTCTTGGTGAGCAGCTTAAACAACTCGAAATCTAAGCAATGATTGTAAAAGTGGAGAAGCGAGCCGCTGTAGACCCGTTGTATCTTCCGTTCATTAAAAATGGTTTCCAAAAGACAAGGCTATGATTATAAAGATCGGTTGTTTTTTTGTGATGCTTGTGGGGATGGTATGTGCAGATGAAGCTGTTGCGCAGAATATCATCCCGGATCCGGGATTTGAAGCGGTCGAAGGTCCGTTTTGCGGCATCATGGGGCCCAATGATTTTAGCAATACCTTATTTAATTGGGCGAGCCCGACCTATGGCACTCCCCAAATGTTCTTTACGAATGCTGACGTGTCGTGTTACAACACGCAACCTGTCAGTACGTATTCCGGACCGATTGGAATCCGCGGCAACCAATTGCCATTGGAAGGGCAAGCGATGGCAGGATTGTATGCTTATACCATTGAAGGGTTCAATCAGCGTCATTATGTGCAAGCAGAACTGGAGGAGCCATTGGTTCCGGGGCAGGCTTATGCGGTCGGTTTTTATGTCTCGTTGGCGGATTACATTGAGTTCGCGTCTACGGGGTTGCAGGCGTTGCTCACCGCTGGGCCGGTTAATCTCAATAGTGATGAGGTTATCGATGCGCAGCCACAGGTCTCCTCGGAAGAGATGGTGGATGATGCGGTAGGGTGGACCCTCATTGTGGACACGTTAACCTTTGAAGGCCCCGTTGATTTCATCACCATCGGAAACTTCAAGACCGATGAACAGACCCTGTTGGTACCCAACCCGACCTTTTCAGGAGCGGTCGGTACGTATGGAGCATTCTACTTCTTGGATGAGGTTTTTATTGAGGAGGTCGTCACGTCGAACCTCCAAGAAGTTGAAAATCAAAACGAGGTAAAATTCCTTTCGACATCACAAGGCCTTGAGGTCGTTTCTTCGGACTTCAAAACGGGACGCTTGCACGTGGAATTGTTTGGTCTTGATGGTCGACAAGTATTTGAGTCCTCGAGTAGGTCGTCTAGAATGCTAGTCCCTTGGACAGCGTGGTCTGGGGATTGTGCGATTGTGTCCGTGCGACTTGATTCTCATGTAACTTCTCAGGTTATCTGTCGAGGTGAATTCCGCTAATCCTTCAATAAGAATACGATGAAAATTTTCATTCTATTGCTTGCGAGTTCTCTGACAATGTCAGGGTGCTGCGCTCAAAATACGGTGTGCTTGACGCTGGAGGAGAATCCATATCTCGACGACCCCGCTTTGTCAGAATTTTCGAAATATGTGCAGGTGCTCGGCTGTTTTGAATTGCTCGCCGAATCGTCTATTTCGGATGAGAAGGTGCTGCATGCTGCAGCGGTTGCTGCTGAGTTGTTGGATCAAAATGAAGATGGTGTGGTAGACGACCAAAATGTAGCCAATGCCTTGGCTTCAGGTCAAGCACTCATGCCCATTTTTGAGGAAGAAGGTTCGATTGCGGAAGAGATGCTTTTTGAAAATTATGAAGGTGATGGCATTGGTGCAGTGTTGTACTCAGATGAGATTAACCCCAACCAGCCGGGCTACTGGGGGGAAGACGCGACGGTAGAGGAGGTGCTCCATACCATCAATTCTGTGGGGCATGTTTCCGTGTATCCAAACGCATTTAGTCTTTCCCCAGGTTCGTCGTTGCTATCAGCAGCCATGGATGTAGCCCGGGGTGGGCAGTACCTATCGGTCCCTGACATGTACCCGAAGGAGGCTTGGTACCATTACGATGATTGGACATGTGATTACGAATGCATGGCCATTGAATACCTATACTGGGCATTGGTGACGAAGATGGGGATTCTCGACGACCCTCAAACGGCCAGTGGTATTGCCGATGAATGGGAGTTGTATTCTGCCGAATTGTTGGAGGAAACGGATGTGTTGATTGACCAGCTAATCAGCAACGCTCAATTCATGCTGCCATTAGTGGCTCCAGATGGCAACTACTGCCCTCAGGCGGTTGGAATTAGCGATGGATTAGAGTCTACTGTGCAGATTCCACATGTTGTGCGCGTCGTGGATCTGATGGGGCGGGATACGGAGCCAATCCCAGGAATGCTGATGATTCACATGTACAGTGACGGCCACGTCAAGAAGCAATGGGTTTGCCCTGAGTATTAAGCGGTAGAGCTAACAGGGCGAAGGTCGAACGAGTTTGATGGGGATATCATGCTTTTAAATATTTAAAAGCAATACGTCTTAAGTTGAGACGTATTGATGCTAACGATAATAACTAACATTATGAAAAGAGAAAAATTCTTTCAACTCAGCAGCATTATCGCAATAGGTGCAACAGTAGCACCTCATCTAAGTCTTAAAGCTGGCATAGGAAGATTGCAGGATGTGGACGTCGTAATTATCGGAGCCGGTCTAGCTGGACTAACTGCAGCGTATAGGCTTATTCAAATCGGTGGAATCACGGTGAAGGTTCTCGAGGCAAATTCTCGTGTTGGAGGAAGAACTCTTAACGTAGAAACGGAGAGTTGTTATCCCGCAGAACTAGGAGGCCAATGGGTTGGTCCTACGCAAACCGCTATACTCGACCTAATGGATGAATTAGGGATAGAGAGCTTTCCATCTTACTTAGAGGGAGAGTCTGTTGGTGATGAAGGGTTGAGCGATTCTGAACAAATAACCTTAGGCGGCTTTGTAGCAGAGTTAGAAGAGATGGCTTCTAGCATTGACCCTAATGCTCCTTGGACTCACCCTATGGCCATGGAATATGACGCAATGACCATAGGCGACTGGATGGATAACAACGTGGGGTTCTTCATGAATACAAACGTATACCTGATGATGTATTTCGAAATTGCTGGATGGCTAGCTGAAGCTGATAACGTTTCTCTGCTCTACTTCCTGTTTTACCTGAAAAGTGCTGGTTCATGGGAAGATCTAGCAGTATCTGCCCAATCCATGCGAGTCAACAATGGTTCTCATTCCATATCTACTGCATTAGCTGATTCTATGAGTACAGATGTGTATCTAAACTCACCTGTGTCTGAGATCATAGAGTCTGGAAATTCTGTAACTGTAGTTTATAACGGGGGCGAAATATCATGCACTAAAGTCATTATATGTATGAATCCTAAGGACGCAGCGAACATCAGCGTAACACCAGAGCTCCCTAGCAGTAGACTGGCGCTGCAAAATAACTGGAACCTACAAGGAGGCTTAAAGAGTAGTGTATCATTCAACACACCGTTTTGGAGAGATAACGGATTAAACGGATCTGCTTCGAATAACGATATATATATCTGCTTCGACAACTCTCCCTCCGATGCTGCATGTGGAGCGATTGTAATGTTCCCATCCGAGTCTATCACAAATTTAACGTCTCTCGAAGCCCGTGAAAACGCGACTATAGCTGCTCTTGTGGTGTTATTCGGAGAGGAAGCAAATTCCTATGTTGACTATGTTGAACATAACTGGAGTGAAGAAGAATTCATCAGCGGATGTGTTCCAGCAATAGTGCCTGGCTTCTTCGCGAATCATGGCAGCGCCTTGAAGCAGCCCGTTGGAAACATCCATTATGCTGGTACAGAAACTTCTGATGTTTGGGCAGGTTATATGGATGGTGCCGTTCGCAGTGGAGAAAGAGTAGCTTATGAAATTCTAGATGCCCTTTCAATCCTCGATCTCACAGCTGACACTCTTCAATTATACCCCAACCCTTCTAGCGATTTCTTTAGCATATCATTGGGGTCTAGGAATCAAGCTCTAGAGGTTCACCTCTATGACATCTCTGGCAAAATCGTCTTATCAAGCTCCATTCTTACGAATTCAGCAATAAGCATAAACCACTTAGCTAGCGGAGTATACCTCGCACACGTCACATTACAAAATGGAGAAACTTTTAAGAGGCGACTCCTAAAGAGATGAATTTAGAGGTACGGCCAATTGAATGTCATTTTGTTGAACAGCCTGGAGGTATTGGATAATTCTGTCAAAGTGTCTGAAGCGCAAATCTTTTGGTGTGCTTTGATTCTCGTTGCGAAGAGGGGTTTATCGCATGAGAAAACGTCTTCTCTTAGTAGCTGTGATTTCCAGCATTGTGGCTAAGGGGGAAACGATCAGGTTACGACAAGTCAAATGCAAAAGTTTGAACTAGAGAGTGAATTCTATTTTCTACGGTATCCTAGAGATATCATGGGCGCAGAGAGAAATACAAAACGGAGAACCGGGGGAAAACAACCAATTCTCCGCTTGGGTGACCCCGGGAGGGTCACTCAATTAAACATACGCTATCGGCTTTGCAGGAATCGTCTGAGTCTGCTCCACTCGAACCAAAATCGTAAAGAAAGAAAGCATTCATTTCTTGCCTGATACTACGCCGACGCTGAGCCGTTAGAAGCGGGGTATTGAGATGAGTTTCCCCGTTAGTCACATAAGTCGTCATTGTTCACATCATAGCATGGGCAGTTTGTGCAGCCAACGATATTAGCTCCAGTCAATGTCGCACCTATATGCCAAGGATTACTTTGGTCAGGATAGGAATCATCTGAGAAGGTTGCGCCAGCGAGGATCGCACCACTCAAGTTGGCATTAGCTAGGTTTGTGCCACTGAAATCCCCGTCAGTAAAGTCGCCATTTGAGAGATCAGCGTACATTAAATACGCATCAGAGAAATCGACACCATGTAGAGTGGCGTCGACGAGATCCGCACCGACTAAGTTGGCTCCTGATAAATCGATATCAGGGGCGTCCATTCCAGACGCGATATCATGGCCTTTAACTTCTTTAGGCCAAGTATAGAATCTTTTATTTAAAAAATGCATTGGGCCAAAATCTGTATATATAGGATCACCTTCATAGTGGTAATCTGGTTCAGTATTCAGGGTAGATTTGGTGAGGCCTGACAAACCACCAAGGAAGTAACCGTCTAGAAATGCTGCTTTATCCGTGAACTGTCCGTTTGGATATCCTAAATCGCCATCGATTACGTTAGCCCATTCTCCCATATATGTAATGTTTGCTTCGAGGTTTTCCCAACCTATAGAAACGGCGGTGCCATTAGATAAATTCATTATAGCTTGGTCAATCGCACTCATCACACTATTTAATGCCGGAATTCCAACATTGACAAGTTGTTTTAAACTCTCAGTTCCTGGGCTATTTAGGAGGCCGGCAAACCTATGCCACATGTAATCGTTGCAGAGTGATACTGAGTCGCTGATTAGTCTCATTTTTATGAGCTCAATGTCCTGAAAATCTTGGTTCGCTGCTAAGAATGTGAGTTCAGATTCTAGGCTATCTGTGTAAGCCTGAAGCGTTGAGATCTCAGCTTGCATAGTGTGTATTGTGGATGCTAAACTTGAGAGATTCAAATTTATGTTTACCACACTTCCAGTAAGTGTGGTATCTATTATCTGTGCTCCAGCGTTCAATCCGGCCAGGAGAGCTACTAAGGTTACGATATACTTCATTACACTCTATTTGATAATAAAAATACGACATTAATCGTAGATTTATCTACTTTAATCGAAATACATGATTGGATTTTTTGATTAAAACAAAAAAGCCTGCAAATCAGTGATTTACAAGCTTCTTTGTGACCCCGGGAGGGTTCGAACCTCCAACCATCAGAGCCGAAATCTGATATTCTATCCAGTTGAACTACGGGGCCAATCGGGCGCAAAAGTAGCGGTTTTATTACAAACCTGAAACAACGTGCGGTGAAGTTAATCTGTGAAGCCTCTATTGCGGGTTTATCGGGTCCAAAATGGCCTTGTTTGATGCTATCGCAGTGAACGGCCGTTAATGCAATACAACCATACGCTGAACTCCGATTCCTCGCTCGGAGTGAACCTGCATGAAGTAGGTGCCCATGGCCAAGTGTGATAGGTCGATCTGAGTCTGTTTGTCTACAATGTGACGAGCAAAAACGTGGCGCCCGCTGAAGTCAAACAAGGACACATCGACACCTTCCCATTGCTCTAACAGCAAAAGTACCGTACCGCTGGTAGGGTTTGGGTAGAGTGAAAACTCCAAGGCCACTTCCTTTCCGAGTCCGACATCGGGAACGCAGATTTCGAGCGGTATAGGGTTGACCTCAATGACCGTTCCGGAGGCGAAGTCGATGTCTTCAAAAGCAGGGAAATTTGAAGGATAGCGTTCCGCTCTAAAGGTGAGATTCTGATTCAGGCTCAATTCGACACCTTGCTCCACAGGAGCGCCGCCCAATAGAGGCGTACGGTATTGCCAAGCCAACTCCGCGTCTTCTGTCAGTTCAAAAATCTCGCCGGTACGACCGCTACAAATTAGGTTATTTCCATTGCCCAAACGCTGAAAGGAACTCAAGCCACTGCTGTTCAATCCGGGCTGTGTGTAGGTCCATTCAAATGTTTCAGGTCCCCAACGGCCAGTTGTTTCGTCAAATTCGTACCCTCCTTCGTATTCGTCAAAGATGGGGTTGATGATGGCCACTTCACTGTGCGTGCCAATACTGTCGGGTACGCGATTGTTGAAGACGAAAAACTTGACGAAATCAGGATTTCCAGGTTCCACAGACGGGCCATTGCCCCAATGGATGTCGTGTTGGTAGAAGAGCTTTTGATCGGTGCTGTCTCCACGGTCGTAGGCAAGCGGATTGCCCCAACGCCAAATTAAATCGTCGCTAAACGACCAATCGTGCCAGATGGTCCACACTTCATTGAAGGTGGGAATGCTCACTACAATTTGTCCGGCACTATCATAAAATGGATAGTAGTCTATGGAATTCATGTGGAGCCAATCGGCAGGTTGACTGCTGACTGATCCGAAGTTGACGTCGATTTTATTTTGATGATCAGCGATAACGCCAAAGTTCAGTTTCGTGCTGTCAAAATCCTGGACCAAATGATCCCAAGCCCGCCATTCCCAAATAACATCGGCACCACCATTTCCATTGGGTTGCAACTCAATGAGTTTGTCACTCCAAAGCACGCCCGCCTCCAGCAATTCCGGGTTTCGTCCATTTTCGATACATTCCAAGCTATCGATGGCTTCCCAACAAATCGCGATGACATTTCCGGTTGGAGTCACGGTCATATCGTGATGAAGGCGTAGAGAATTACTGCTGGTCGTGAAGCTCCAGATTACTTCATTGTCCCACGTGCGGCGCTCGATGGTCTCACCAGCTCCGCCAGCCCAAATGGTAGCATCTCCTGCGGAAGCAGGACGTGAGGTGATGATGATGTCCCCGTTGGGCTGCAAGTAACTGGTATTTCCTGGCCGTCTGAGGGAGTCCATTTCCCATTGATGAACGACTTCGCCACATCCATTGAGCAACATGGCTCTATGCTGGTTGTGCGGATAAATTAGCGTGTATCCATCCGTGAACAAATCGGGATTGTAGGCAATGGTGCCAACGGTGTTTTGACCGTGCACCCCTACCAATACGAGGCACATGGAAAGCAATAGAAAAGCAGGTCGTAAGGAGGTGTTTGGGCACATTATCATAGTTTCAAAATTACGGTACTCCCAAAGATTCCCCAAGCATCCTCCCAACGCAAAATATAACTCCCCGCAGGAAGATGTCCCCAAGCGAAAACCGTGATTCCGTGAATGGTTTCGTGCATCAATGGCCGTCCCATTGCATCGAACAGGTCAATGTCAATTGGACGGTTTGCTTGAAAATGAAATTGATCTGAAAAAGGAGTAGGGCCGAATGAAACCATGGGAGAAAGAGCGTCATTCGGCAAGTCAGTCCCTTCTGATGTGGTCGTGCAATCTGACGGGTACGGAGCCAATTCGACCGGTTCTCCGGGAGTGAGGTCTCTTCCTACCAAACCAGGGTAGTCGGGGCCGTAGCGGTAAGCTCTGAATGTGCCGTTTTCTATGGGTTCATTGCCTTGAGTGTTGGGGCCGAATTGGCTGGTCGCGGTGATGTATTCCCAAACCTTTTCCCCTGTGGCAGTCACTTCGAATAGCTTGCCATCGTCCCCTTCGCAAACAAGGGTGTTCCCATTGGGTAAGCGCTGTGCACCGCTGATAAATGAACTGTAAAAATCGGGATCCAATACGGCGGGGTATGTCCAGTCAAAGTCAGAAGGGCCAAAGGCCTCCTCTTCGAGTAGCAGATACGTTCCGTTATCTAACAGGGGCAATGTCAATTCATCCACTGAACTGCGGGGTCCACCCGGACGGCTCACTCCGTTGTTGAATAGAAGCACGGTGGATGAGTTGGATTCGCTAGCCCCACCTTCTTCGTAGTGAATCCAATGGGGGTCATGTTGACCGAACAGTTGACGATCCTCTGCCTCTCCTCGACCATATGCCTCGGGGTTCCCCCAGCGGTACAACACATCACCTCCTTGCCCTGCGGCCCCTCCCGATGAGCTGGTCGCTTCGTCCGAAGTGGTGCTGTGATCGATGATGTAAAACTCATTCCAGCGTCGGCTATTCAGCATGATTTGATCCAGTGTCTCATTGTAATGGATGGCATTGCAATGGAACCAATCACCGCTGTTTTGGCTCATCGGTCCTCCACCTCCAGGGCTCTCGTAATTGATGTCGAAACGGTGGGGGAAATCAGCGGGCTCTCCATAGTTCGGTAAGTTTGGATCAACATTTTGAATGAGATGATCCCAGGCATGCCATTCCCAAACAATGTTTCCTTCACTCGTACCGACGGGCTCAATTTCTACAATCTGAGGTGGCCAGAGGGGTGAATCTCCCACGCGACCGAGCGTCTGCGCCTCCTCATTGGAATGGAATTCCCACGCAATCAATAGGATATTGCCATTGGGCAAAACCGCCATGTCATGATGATGGTGGGCTTCCTCCGATGCGTAATCGAAGGACCATTCGAGCACGCCATCCCAAGAAAACCTTTCCAGTCTTCCACCTATGCCTCCTCCAAAGAAGACCGAGCCGCTTAGACGTGCGGTCCGCAATAGCGAGCCATCCTCCAAGAGGTAAGAAGATTCTCCCATCCTGTAATCACTTTCCCATTGGTTTACCACCCTTCCGCAATTGTCAATCAAATGACTTTGCGTAGCGGAGTTTGCAGACACGAGTGTGTACCCATCAAATGATTCAGGAGTGTTCTGAATGAGTCCAATCGTGGGTGTTTGGGCCAATCCACTTGTGAGAAAGGCTCCCAATAAAAGGATCAATATGGTGATGTTTCGCATTCAGATTGAAATTGGCGTTTTCGGTGTGTTTTACCGGATTCAAAATAAAATAAAATTCGTTTTTAATCTAATATCCGAAGCGTTTCGAAATTTAATTTATTTCAAATGATGTCCACGCTTAAAGGCCAGAGATTCTCGCATCGGCGGTATTTTGTAAATTGTCCTCCATGAAGGGTTTTTTATGGAAAGGCATATTGGGAGTCGCGCTAGCACTAATCTTCAATCCTGTGTTGGCGGATCATTGGGTTTATCAGGACTCAGAACGATCCCCCAGCCAAAAAACGGCCTTGATCATCATGAATGGCTTTGGTGGGAGTAAATCTGCCTGCAAAGCGCAATTTGCATTTTGGAAGGAACAAGGGATGGACGTCTTCATTCCAGAAGTTTTGCTTCGGCCATCGCTCGAGTCGAGCTCGGTTGCCATGGAGAGTTTTATGGATGAATATGGCATTGCGGAGTATGCAGAGGTGCGTTCAATTTGTTACATCGCAGGGGCATTCTTACTCCATACGTATCTCGAATCGCACGCACTTCCCAATCTCAGATACGTGATTTACGATCGGAGTCCAATCCAAGAGCGGGCGCCACAAGCTGTGATGGCGGCAATTCCTGTTTTGGGCACTTGGATGAAAGGAAAAGTATTGAAAGACTTAAGCGAAGCAGTGTGGCCGGCCCCCATCGTTTCTCCAGAGGTTGTGACAGGTCTTTCCATTGAAAACCGGGCAACGGGTCTCATGCGCTGGCTGCAAGATGAAGCGGAGGCGCTCGGTCCGTTTGAATTCGATTGGAAAAAAATAGACAGAAACGCTTCTGACGCATTTCATGTGGCTTTGGATCATGACATGATGTACACACGATGGGACATCTTAGGCGCACCATTCTTACACTTTTTTGCGCACGGTGTTTTTCCAGAAGACGTATCGCGTGAACGGTTGACAAACCATCCATTCGATAAAAATCAGCCCATTCCCGAATGAGAATACCTAGTACATATGCGCTCAAGCCGGCATTCCAACGGTTATTGAATCCAGTCGTTGCTTTGTTGCGAAGGGTTGGGGTGACGCCAAATGGATTGACATGGTCAGCCTTGGTGTTGTCGGGTGTGATGGGTTGGATGTTTGTTCAGGGACAGGAGCAACCGGTATGGTTTTTTGTCATTGTAATGTCTTTGCTGTTGCGCATGATTTTGAATGCGTTGGATGGCATGATGGCTCGATCTCATGACATGGCAACCAAAGGCGGCGCCGTTTTGAATGAACTGGGTGATGTGGTCAGTGATGCCTTAGTGATGTGGCCCCTAGCGCTAATGTCTGGCTTGCATGCAGGATGGGTAGGTCTTTTATTATGGCTGTCTGCGGTCAACGAATTATCCGGGGTTTTAGGCGGTTGGCTCAATGGTGAGCGACGCTATGATGGTCCCATGGGCAAAAGTGACCGTACTTTGGCTTGGGGTGTTCTCTGCTTGTTCCTTGGATTTGAAGCCGATGTCAGCGAGGGCTTGCCGATTGCGCTTTGTGTTGTCTTTTTGTGCTTGATTTGGAGCACGGCCATTCGGATCAAAAAAACGGTCAGATTATGAATAAGTTAATCGATGCATGGGGCATGAATGCTGAAGTTCAATGGGTGATTTTCATCATCCTGTGCATCCTCATTTTTAGCTCAACAGCATGGTATATCCTTGGGAAAGTAAAGCCTTCCAAAATGATCACCGAGCTACAAGTGCGAACACGGTCGTGGTGGATTATGTGTGCATGTTTTATTCTTTCGACCGTTGTACACCCGGTCATTACCCACCTCGGTTTGGCATTCTTGAGCTATGCTTTATTGCGTGAAATGTATCCGCTGTTGAAGCTAGATGAAAGAGAACGCAATGTGGTGTTACTCTGTTATGCCGTCGTTCCTGTGCAATATGGATTGGCATATTATGGCAAAACGGAAATCTTCCTTGCGTTCATTCCAGTCTTCATGTTTGTGATCATCCCATTTGTTTTGGTGACTCGAGGAGAAACACAGGGGATTGTTCGTTCCATTTCGCTGCTGCCCTATTCACTTGTTGCGTGGGTATATGGCATGAGTCACCTCGCTTTGTTGTTCCAAATGCCTGAAATAAAGGGGTTTACTGCCGGTCCTGAGGGGTTGATTTTGTACCTTATTTTCTTGGTGGGAATGAACGACGTCTTGCAATTCGCGTGGGGTAAAACGTTAGGGAAACACGCGGTATTGCCACGCGTCAGTCCCAATAAAACATGGGAGGGACTCATCGGAGGGGTCTTGTCCACAACGCTCCTTGCAATAGGCTTGCGCTTTCTGACCCCATTGGGAATTTGGGAAGCGGCGTTCACTGGGTTTTGTGTCGCGGTCGCTGGATTTATGGGAGACGCCATTGCGTCGGGAATCAAGCGGGACGTTGGAGTCAAGAACTCTGGCAACGCCATCCCCGGTCACGGAGGATACCTGGATCGTTTGGATGGTTTTTCTGCGGCAGCAGCGCCCTTTTTTCATTTGATCTACTTTTTCTGTAGTGCCAGTTAATGGATCTTTGTTGACTGACCAATGTCGGATTTGAACCACTCTAAAAGGCTAAAACATCCTTCTCTTGGGAAGCACATCTTTTTCGTGCTGCTTTACAAGGTGTTTTGGCGGATTGTGTTTGGTCTGATCATTGGACTCAAGTACATCAAATTGGACAAGGCATCTTTGGATGGTCCGGTCATATATGTGGCCAATCACAACAGTCACCTCGACGCAATGGCCCTGATGACTGTGGTGCCCCGTGCCCGAATTCATTTAACCCATTCGGTCGCCGCGCAGGATTTTTTTGGATCGGGATTCAAACGTTGGGGCATGCTCCATTTAGTCAACGCGGTGTTGATTTCGAGGAGTCGAAAAGAAAATGGAGAAGATCCCATTGAACAGCTGGACGCCATGCTTGTCGCGGGCCACAGTCTCATCTTATTCCCTGAAGGAACCCGAGGAGTTCCAGGTTCAATGGGGGATTTTAAGCGTGGGGTAGGTCATCTCGCATCCCGCCATCCGGGCATCCCAGTCGTTCCAATTTACTTGGATGGCTTGTACCGCAATTTACCCAAGGGGCGCAGCATGATCGTGCCATTTGGTGGAAGCCTGCTGGTAGGGAAGCCGTTGGTGTTTTCAAACGAAAGTGTGGATGAGATTACGAATGCCACGCAAGTAGCCGTTGAGACGATGGCTCATGAATTGAAAAATTCCAATCGCTTGACTTAACTCACTTGCAGGGTTAAGGCGCCAAAGTTTCGCCCCACGTTACAAATTGTGGGTCGTCTAAAGCCCGCAAGAAGGCCTTTAAATCCAAGCGTTGGGCTGCGGAGATTTCAAATGGTTGAATGGCTGTGGCTTGATTGAAATGGTTGGATCCACCTTGCGCATACTGGTTGATGACGTCGTCCAGCGTGGCAATAGAACCATCGAACATGTAAGGTGCAGAATAGGAAAGATTCCGCAGACTGGCTGTTTTGAACTTCCCAATATCATCGGGGTTCAGCGTCAATCGATACAATCCTGAATCGGGGTAAACAACAAACAGCCCGTTGTTGCGTAATTCGAAATCTGAAAATTGAGGCCCTGAATGGCATTCCCCACATCCGATAGATTGAAAAACATCTTGTCCGTGCAAGGCGGCTTGAGACAAGGCTGATTCATCTCCTTCAAGCCAGCGGTCGTAGGCTGAAGTTCCGCTAATCAACGTGCGTTCAAATGCGGATAAAGCACGGGTGATGGTGTATGGACTGGGATTCATGCCAAAAGCATCCTGCGTCATTTTGACGTAAAGAGAGTCGCTGTTCAATTGTTCGGCAATCAGAACGATGTTGTGGTTGAGTTCATTTGTTTCCTGAATGGGTACGAGCACTTGCATTTCAAGTGTCGTTACACCGCCCTCTCGGGTGAAATAGGGGTGCCATCCGATGTTACTCAATACGGGGACGTTGCGGGTTCCTGGTGCCCCGCCCACTCCAGGTGTAGTGGGCGTGGAGCCTCCGAACGCATGCGAAGGCAGATGGCAAGAAGAACAACTGGTCGAGCCGTCACTCGAAAGCTGCGGGTCAAAAAAAAGCTGGCGTCCCAATTCCCATTTCAACGCACTCAACGGATTGTCGTCAGGTATGAATTGCGTTCCAAAGTGTTCTGGAGTCTCTGGGAAATTCCAAATAAAAGTAGGTTCTGAATCCGTAGGTTTTTTGCAGCCGATGAGCACGACGCACGACGCAAAAACAAGGTACAATCGGCCCCAGAGCATCGGGCTTACTGTATAATCAGTCTTTGCTGAAACAATACTGGCCCGCGCCCAACGAGCAGATACAAGCCAGGAAGCAGGTCGCTCGTGTTCCAAACATCAGTGCTTTGGGTGACGGTTCCACTCCGGCATACCCGGCCGCTTGGATCGAGAAGGGCATACGTGGTCCCCACGGCTTCCACTCCCCAATCGAGCTGAACACGGCCAGTGGATGGGTTGGGAAACAAAGAGCAAGTTGCACCACCGGTTTGCGCGATTCCAACGGAGCCTTGAAGTGGCTCGAAAACGAAGTCGCGCAGGTTCGTCAGTAAAGTGGCTGCTTCATCGACGGTAGAATGTTCAATCAGGCCGCCGGAAACGTCGATTTGGATAAACATGCTTTCGCATTTGGCACGCATGAACAGGTTGACAGTGCCATCAACAGCTTCTTCGCTGAAGGCATGCGATTGCTGGAAGAAGTTATCGTCACCAAGCGCATGGATTTCAAACGTGCTATTGCCTTCAGGTGTCCCTTCCAATGCCGCGAATTTGTAGCCGCTTGCCCATCCCCAATGCATGTTGGGGCTTTGCGGAGCCAACGGATGTCCTGCTGCATACAGGGTTGGGTCGAGGTGGTTGTACGCTTCATCTACGCCGATACTGAAAGCCATGGCCTCGACGGCATTGATGTCCCATTCGCCCAATGGGTGGATCGAAGCTCCTTCTGATGCATCCACGAGTAAAAAGACGTCGGAAAGGGCTGTCTCTTGGCCACCGTCATGGGTGATGACGAAATCAGACACATAGTATTGGAGGCGATCGAATTCGAGATTCGTACCAAAAACATCAACAGACGACTGGAATTGCAAAGGAGCGCCATTGAGCACATGCTGCAAATTCAGTTGAATGGCATTTTGGGCTTGCATAACCTGGGGAGCAAGAACGCTCAGACAGAGTAGGAAGAGTTGATAGCTTTTCATTGCAACATAAGATTTTTAGAAAGTTAATGATATCGCTAGAAAGTTTGTGGACTTTGGACATCTCACTGATTTGCGTTGGCATTCATTGGTTTTTATTCTCACTCAAAAGGTGTGATTTTTACAGCAATGACCCAAGTTCGCATCTTAGAAAGAGGAGAAATAATCCAACGACAGGGGGATGAAGTAAAGTTTCTGTTCAAAGTGCAAAGTGGTTTGTTACGTTCTTTTTTCGTGGACGAAATGGGGAAGGAGCATGTGTTTATGTTTGCTCCAGAACAGTGGATTGTGGCGGATCTTGATGCCATCGGGTTTGACTTGCCATGCGCATTGAGTATTGAAACGTTGGAGCCATCGCGCATCGAAGTGGTTTCTTTTAAAAAAGGAGGAAAGCTGTTCTTGGGTTCAGAAGATTGTGAACTCGAATTTAGGCGGTTGATGCGCCGCGCAGGAAGCCTGCAGCGACGGGTTCTTATGATGATGAGTACAAGCGCATTGGAGCGTTATGAATATTTTTTGAAGACCTATCCGGATTTAAGCCCGCGTTTAACGCAAAAGCAAATCGCTTCATACCTGGGCATTACGCCTCAACGATTGAGTAAATTAAGAGCAGAACGGGTGGGTAAATAAGGCTCTCGAAATGAATCTATGTGAAGCGTTCTCCGTGAAACAAGAAATATGTTTACAGAATGAAAAACACGATCATGAACAAAGTCTTATCGAGTGTAGCATTGCACCTATTGCTTCTCGCACCTATATGTGCTCAAACATTGACTGTTGATGCTGGCAAGTCCAACATTCGCTGGGAAGCTGGTAAAGTCATTGGAGACCCGCATTACGGATCGCTGCAGTTGGCCGAAGGAGAAATTACATTGCAGGATAACAAAATTACCTCAGGTGATTTCGCCATCGACATGACGACCATTGCCAACGAGGACCTCGGTGGAGAATACGGTGACAAACTCGTTGGTCACTTGAATTCGGACGATTTCTTTAGCGTTGCTAAATTTCCTCAAGCACGTTTGGTTTTGCTCAGTAGCACCTCCTTTAAGAAAGGGAAGGCAACAGTACAGGCGGAATTGACAATCAAAGGCCACTCGGAATCCATTGAGTTTGTGGTAGAAAAAAAGGGCAATGCGTTTGATGCTACGCTCAACGTTGACCGTTCCAAGTTCGATGTGCGATACGGTTCACCGTCATTCTTTAATGATCTTGGTGACGGCGCGATCAAAGATATTTTTGCTCTGGCTGTTCACCTTGAAGTCCGATAAGTACCATGGAAAATCCAAGATCAGCTGGAATGTCGCCGCAAATGGAGGCGCTAGAGGGAGGGAAGACATACGCCTGGTGCTCTTGCGGACTGTCTGAAAACCAGCCGTGGTGCAATGGCGCGCACTCGGGTACTTCGTTTCAGCCCAAGGTCTTCAAATCAGAAGAATCGAAACAGGCTGCTATGTGCACTTGTAAGCTCACAAAGAACCCACCATTTTGTGACGGAGCTCATCGCGCGATGTGATGCAATAACATTGCCGTACGATTGAATGCGCGGAAGGGCGGTAAACTAATTTATTTAGTCTACCGCCCTTCGACGTGAAGGACACGTGAGTAGCGCTTCAGACTGCGCAGCACGATAAAGACTACGAATGCTCCAGCGGTACTCCACATCCAAAAGGGATTGAGAAGGTCATCAACTGTCGTTGCATCCTGATGGACGAAGTTCTTTCCTACGGAAATTACTGCGAGGCTTACGAATACGGCAAAGAAGCCATTGTATTCGCGTTTCAACACATTGCGCAAGGAGAAGGAGACATCGGGACCTTTCCATTTCAAATTGCGTGGCCAAAATGCGGGAGTGTACTCTGACCAAGCCAAATACGCATCACCAAATCGCTTGCGCAGAAAGGCTTCTTCCGCAAACATGATGCGTTCGTAGTAAAGCCAGTAGAGCAAACAGCATACGATGGTGAACCAAATATTTCCGACATAGATCATGATCCCGAGCCACATGAAAAAATTGCCGAGATACAGCGGGTGCCGCACCAAACTGTACATGCCTTTCGAGTTTAGAACTTCGGCAATCTGTCCGTCCTTGGTATTGCGACCTGATGTGCCTCGGGGTGTGAAACCGATCGTCAGAGAACGGATGAGCAAACCGAACATGGAAACACCCAAGCAGATGCTTGCGCTGGTCACATTGAATTGTCGAAAATGAGGATCCCATTCTAAGCCGATGACGACGGCGATGAGTCCATACAGTGCCAATGGGAAATATGAACGGCCTTTGAAAAGCCAATTTCCAGATCGTTCCAACTCTTCAATCAATGCCATGCAATCAGTCGTTTTGAGACGCGTTTTAAGACGCCGAAAGATAGTTCTTGGAGGCACGTTTCCAAGTGATCCAAGGCGAGTCTATAAACAATGAAATCGCTTCATTCCGGCTGCGCCTTGTGCTCAATGGTGCACCATGAAAGGCAACGAGGTTTCATTGACTCGAACGATATAGAGGCCGGGATACAAAGAGGAAACATTCATGTTTGCGCGTGTCATGCTGCGGCCTTGCCAAGGAATGGCTAAGCTCTGCCCGGTGATATTGAAAAGCGTGCAGGAGTGAATGGGGCTGTCTGAAGTGACGTTGATCCACTGGTTGGCCGGGTTGGGATAGACTCGGAAACCTGCAGAGGAAGACACCTCGTCCTCGTTTTGCAACGCTCCCAAAGTCCAACTCGAAGCGAAGTGATTGTCCAGAAGGCTCGATACGATATGCAACGCCTCGGCACCTGCCTGTGGCACGGGCCATGGAGCTTCAGGAGCATAGCGCACAAAGTCCATGACCATTCCGGCTGCATTGGACAACACAATGCGCTCCCCTTCGTTGGCCAATTGGCCTGTTTGCCATTGGAAGACAGCATCTTGTGAGTTTTCGAAGAAACTTCCGTCGCGAACTACCCACAATGAAGCATCGGGTTCAAGAATAAAGGCCTCGGTGAGTGTCCATTGAATCGCATCACTCAGCGTATATCCTGTCATGTCGACCGATTCAGCACTTGGATTGAAAAGGCGAACCCACTCTTTGTTTGGGTTTTCAATACCGGCATAGCCAATCTCCACAATCGCAACATTTCGCTGGCCGCTCGGCCAATGGTTGAGTGTGCCCAAGTCCAAGCCGTCATTCGCAGCACCCAATGCGGGGGAGTTTTCGAGCAACGTAAAATCAAACCCATCGGGATCGGTGAAGAGGGGGTTGGCCCAATTGACTTCAGGGTCCTCCAGACTATCCGTATCACAGGTTGAATTCATCACCAATATAGAAGAGAGGGAGTCACTTGTGAACGGAGCATCGCTGGAGTTTGAAAGCAGTGTGTTTTGGACTGTGCCCCATCCACCGCCGCGTCCCACGTTTTTCTCATAAGCGCTCACTGCCGTTTGATTCCCGTACAATGTGACGTGATCGAGGTCGGCCGCACCTTGGTCTTTCAGCGCTACACCCAGCGCACAGTGTGCGATGGTCATATTGCGAATAGTGGCATTTGAAGCTTGTCCAATGGAAATGCCTTTGTCCGTGCAATGGTGAATCAACCCGCCTTCTATGAGGATGGACTCACTTTCTTCGCCAAGGTCGATGCCATCACTGTTTTCGCCATAGAAGGAGTGAATGGTGCAATGAAGAATGGATCCACCGACCACTTGGTCGTAATCAATGGCATCTGTATCAGGGGCGTCATTGCCAATGAACATGCACGAATCGATGAACCCAGAACCGTGGCGTACATTGATTAAATCGCCTGTAATATCTGAATGCAAGGTGCTGTTCGTGAGGACCACTTGCCCATATTCTGAGTACACCGGATTGCTGTAGTTGTTGGTCAATTCCACATGGTCCAGGGTTAAGTCGCTGAACCATACGGCAATGGCTGCACGATCGTGAACGGGGTGGGGCCCATCAGAGGCCGATTCTACAATGGCATGTCGAATCAGATTCGGACTGGTGCTTTCTTGGAACTTGAGATGTCCCCATGGGCCTTCATAGTCCGGATTCAAACCAAATCGAATGGGCTCCATGGCACTGCCTTCTGCATGCAGTTTTCCTTCAATAATCAAACTGACATCTGTAGGAAATAAGACTTCGACACCCGGTTCAATGGTCAAGGTCACATTCGGCAATACGTGTGTGGTGCCGATGGCTAAATACGGGGAGCACGATAGCGCTAAAGTTAAGTCCTCCGTAATCTCCATGGGCAGGGTACATGCTCCATTGGGAGTGTACCGTGCAGTAAAGCCTGAGCTTCCAGATAGATTTACCGATAAGGGATTTTCGGAAGAAAAGACGTCATCGGAAGCATCCAAAACGGAAAGAGTTAAATCAAAACTGATATCAGAACTGGTGCTGGAAAATTGATGGATCTCAACCGCGAGTGTATTGATGCCTGGGTTGAGGTCAACCTCCAAGGAAAAGTCATTCCAATTGGATTCGGAGGCACCTCCAACGACATCGCTTGCTGTGGTTTCGAAATCAATAGGTCCTATCGGCATATTGCTTCGGAAAAGTTCCTCCCCGTTGAGGTAGACCACGGCACCATCGTCTCTTCTAATTTGCAAGAGTGCAGGTAGCGTTTGAGCACCATCGCTGTCAAAATTGAAGTTATGCCTGAAATACGTCGCAATGTGTTTGTCATTCGCGCTGCTTCCATATGATATGGTAGTCGCCTCATCCCCATCTCCATAGCCCAATTCGGCCTCTCCAGTCTGCCAATCGGCATCATCGAATCCTGAAGATGTCCAATCGATTGGTGGCACATTGCCATCATCCAAAAATTTCCAATTGGACCCCGCAAGGATAAAGGGAGATAATTCCATCAGTGACCACCCGATGAATTGCTGTCCAGGAAGTGGTTGGGCGGTTAGCTCGAATGGCATCTCTGGAAAATAGGCTCCATTCCATGGACTTCCGGGTATTTCAAATGCATTTAGCCGAATGGTCCCCGAACCTGCGGGCAGATTTTCAGTGCGCAAATCGACGCTGGGTTCAAGGTTGAATTCGTCGGCCAAGTTTTCAAGCATATGCTGAGAGCGCTCATTTGCAAATGTTCGAAGTTCCTCGACCTCTTCTTCCCAAAACCCCACACTTTCAATGCCATTTCCATAGGATGATGTCGTTCCTTCCCAGCGTCCCACATGATACGGGATCTCCGTTTCAATGCGGTCTGCGAAATTTTGGACAACACGGTCTACACGTTGAGGATGAAACGAGGTGTATAAATGGTCGGTAAATCGTTGTGCGAAAAACGTAGCGTAGTCTGTGTTTTCAAAAGCGTGTCGGATCCAATTGCGCGCGTAGTCATAACTGTCATTCTGCGCCGTGGTGAATTCGCCAATATCGTCATTGGTTGAGCCAGAAAACCCTCGGTCTAGATCGGTAAAAATGAAACGCCAGCGTCCTGAATCGGTAGGCTTTGAAAGGACGACATTGTGACCCCAACTGCTGTTGCTGGACCAGATTTCAGTGGCCCAATAATCGGAAAACCCTTGGAAATCCATGACAGCCGCAGCCGCATCGAAATTGCTTTGGACCGAAAGGTCTTCATTCATTAACCCATCCATCAGGGCAAACGCAGCGCCATCTCCCTCCTCAATTTGACCATTGTCCGTAATTAAATCATAGGTGGCCGAGCTGAGGTTATAATTCTCTTCAATAAAGCCTTCATCAACGCGTGACCGGATGTTGTGGATGCCCATGTACTCGCCGTTGATGAATACGATGCTTGGTCGAAAGCCTTGCAATCCCACGGGAGCGTTGTCTTGGGGAAGGGATTGTCCAAGACCATCTCGCATCAGGGTATAGGCCCAATCGCTTCCACTTGCTCGCAGCACGAAGTCATCAAATTGGGTGCGGTCGCGATCATGGAACAGCGGATAATCCAACGAGCCGGCACCGTAGCCGCTTCTGAAATAGATGCCCAACATCTTTTGTGGAAGGACCCAACTGTTTTGTCCGTTTATTTTGACACCAGCTCGTTCATTGAATGCGGCTTCGTTGTTTCCGTCATTTTCAAAAAACTCAACATTCAAAGGCCATTCCCACTCTGGTTTAAAATCTTGCACATAGATTCCTGTGTCGGCATCCCAGAAGTAGTCAGGGTCTGTAACCAAGGAGAAAACAGGGAGTGGTCGCTCTGAAAATGTGGGGTCAAAGAAAAAGCTATGCGTGATGGTCTGACCGGGGATGTGGTTTTCGATGAATACACGTGCACGAATGAAAGCAGTGCTGTTGATTGCAAGTCCGTCTTCAAATTGAGGTGAATTCACTGTGGGCTCACGTCCATCCGTTGAGTATCGAATAGTTCCAGATAGTGCTGTTAACTCCAGCTCGAATGCCGATTCAAAAAAGCCGCCAATGTTTGAGAAGTGAGGCAGGTAATGGACGATCCCTTCATAAGCTGTAGACGCATTATTAGAGGTTCCAGGGGTGGGTACATCGAAGTAAGCCCAAGATGCGATGCCATCTTGATTCCGACCTCTGCTGACGTCAGTATTCTGTTCTCCGAAAACACGGCTGTCTTGAAGAATCAGATCGGGGGTGTAAAGTCCGAGTTCCTCTCCCGTTCGACTCAATTTGAAGGAGGTATGAAGTCCCGTATCCTCGCCGTCACACCACACCAATAGAAATCCACCTGGGGCAATGGTAGACTCAACAGGGAAGGACCATTTTGTGGAGTCGCTCAAATTGTCGGTCAGATACCAGCTACTGAGGTTGACTTCGTCGATTCCTGCATTGTAGAACTCCACCCAATCGGCATTGTTGGAGAATTCAGAGTCTTCAGCTCCTAAAGAATTGGACGCAACGAATTCATTGATTGTCACTTGACATGCCATGTGACCAACCGCTATCATCGCGAGGATTAGGGCAATCGTCTTCATCAATACGGGAAGCTATTGAAATTCAAAGTGGAGTAAAAGTAGGTGTCATCAGAGCATTCTCCCCTTTTATTCCGGACCTAAAGTGAAGCGATCACATACTGATGAATGAAATGGTATTGGGTTCAATGGAGAGACATGTAATCTATAAAACTATCCTCTGGCGGCATTTTAGTGAGGGTGTGTTGATGTGTTTTAAAATAAGTTCGCAGAATTGGACTTCATATAAACGATGTAAACCAATGATAATCAGCATATAAACACATCAATGTTCATTCGTGAATTGGTCAATGTAAAATAGTGATAGTTCTAATTCCGTCTTTTGGGTAATTCTAAAAATCATTTCATAATGAAAAAAGTATTTCTCTCTTTTGTTGCAGCTTCTATAGCGGTTGCCTCTTTTGCCCAGGATGACGCTGTTCTTCAGCCAAAAGGATCATGGTATCTAGGAAGTGCTAATGCGACAGACATCTTCAAGATTTTCTCGAATGACGGAATGAATGTAGATCCTTTCGTAGGCTATGCAATTGCCGACAACATTGCGATTACTCTCGGAGTTAACTTAAGTTCTATAACTATTGATGAGCCGTCTTTGACACAATCATTTTCCGAGATTTCGGTTGGAGCAGCGTACTTCTTTGGAGATAATTTTTTCGGTCAAGCTGGTGTTACAATGGGTGCTACAGACGATGGTAATGAAAACACAACGAGCATGACGTCAATTGGCCTTGCTCTGGGCAAGTACATTCCTGTGCGTGACATGTGGTACGTGAGCCCTTCCTTAGGATACAACACTGTGACCATGGACGGAGGTTCAGGTTCAGGAGCTGCTTTGGGTATCACTTTCGGAGCTCGTCTCTAAAGTTTACGGACTCAACAAGAAAGGGGAGGCATTAGCCTCCCCTTTTTTCGCGCTAATAATCCATCATTTACCGTTCCATATCAGTTAGCAGACCGAGACAATTCAAGCGAAGACGATTCTAGCGCTTTCAGTTTTCTGTACTATCGAAACTATCGACTTACTGCAACACGATGAATCGCACCATCAATTTTCACGAGGTAAAGTCCTGGGTCCAAACCAACAAGTTCGAAGTGCCACGTATCCGTGCTCGTATTGGATGCTGGTAAATCCAAACGTTGTCCGCTGAGGTTGAACCACTCCACAGATTCAATCGGCCCTGAAGATGAAGCAGTCAGGTATGAGTTCGCTGGATTGGGGTAAACTCGAGTGTCCTCATTGGAATAGGTGGTCGTTGCATTTGCTCCTCCAGATTCCATGCCTTCAAATGCATGTGCAGGCATGTCGAACAAATCGTCGTCGTCATTTCCTTCGTCGTCGTCATTCCCGACTCCTTCTCCAGGCCAATCAATGCTGCATGTTTCAAATGAATCTTGCCATTCCAACAGTTGCTCCTGATTATTCTCTTCAAGTATAAAGTTGAAGACCCAGTCCCCTCGAAAAGCCACGGTTCCGTCGCATTGAATGCCAAGAAATCCAAAGGGGCGTTGGAAGAAATTATTGTAGACAGCATTGTCTGGATTGTCTGCATACAAGTTATACGGAAAGTTGAATTCTGGGGCGCTGTTCCACGAGTCTAGAGACCATCGGCGGTAAGCGTAATCCGGCGATTGGACCACGGTTGTGTCGGTCGAAGTCGTTGGAGGGCAGTTGCTAGGACAGTTGCCATCTGTCGGGTGAGCTTCAATGCCATACACGAAGATGTAATTGAACATGTCCTGCGTGTTTTCAATGAATTCACTGACGACAAAGTAGGATTGATGGCTTTCAACGGAGTTAAATGCATTCCTGAAACGCAAACAAGAAACCGATCCGTTGATGATGACAACGGGTTTTTCGCCTGCGAGTTCTTCATACAGATTTATGGAATTGCCATCAAAATCGTACACTGTAAAATTGAAAACAGTATCACCAACGTGATAGCCGCCTGACATATCATTCAAAGAGCCATAAAAGATGAGGTCATCCACGGCCTCCATGTCATCGGGTTGTTCTGAAATGCCAAAATCACCGTATTGAGCATGCAGAATAAAAATGGAATGCAAAAGCAATCCAATAGTGAGAAGATGTTTCATTTTCTTGAGTCAATCAAACAAACAACTGCGAACAGTCTAAAAATGTTCGCATTCGATTAAGCCTGGGATTTTGTTCAGGCCTCCGGTTCTAAAATTGCAACGGCTGAGTCCATTGCAAAAGGATACAGAGCCTAATTTTTAACAGCGCGAATTGTACGGGTGTGAGTGCCTTGTTCCATCCGAATAGAATAAATCCCTGGCTTCCAAGACGCTGTTTTCAAAGGACCAAACGAGTTGGAATTGTTCAATTGGATGTTTTGCTGAACGACGAGCTCTCCCAACGCATTGTAAACCTGAATGGATGTAATCTCGTTTCCGTCACGAGCAATGTTCCCTATGAAAAGAACATCCGAGAATGGATTGGGAAATGCGATGGCTTGTTCGTTCCAGTCAACGCTGTTCACATCGACAGTTGCGTTGACATTGACCTGTTGATCCAAATCGCTGAAAGAGAAAGAGCCATCATAATCAAAAATTACAGCGATCGGTTCCTCCACATCATTCAAAGCTTGAATGCTACATGATCCATCCACGCCTCCAAATGCAGCGCCGTTCATGCCGTCGCCATAGTCATCCATCAATGTAAAAGTGAAGCATCCCGCACTCGGAAGGCTCACACCAATCTCATATTCCGTCAGATTGCTGTAGGCATTGGGCCCAGATTGTTGAACCAGAGAGCCTCCTTCATCGCGAATCTCCCAGGAGGTTTCATCGGCCCAGTTGTCCGTGTTCAACGTGATGAGCCATTGGGTCGTCCCTTCAGGTGATCCCGTAATGGATGCGGAGATGACATCATTGAGCGGGTTCAAATCCGGGGTTGTAATTTGAACGTTTACTGTGGTTGCAGCTTCAAAAGAATAGGTGCCCATTTCAACGATTGCTGATTGGTATGATGCCAAACTCCCTTCCCATGGTTGCTCCAAAACGATGGAACCATCGACGACCAGTCCCAATTGGACACTGGTGAGTTCATCACTACCCCAGTTGGTTAGAGATACAGCGACGTTCAGTGGGTCTGCAGAGCAAATGATCGTTTCGCCCAAGTACTCGGAAATACCAGCATCGGATGTAATTGCAGGTGTCATAGCCAATTTCCAATTGGTGTCCATGTAATCAAATGTTCCCGGATCCATGCTCATGCCATTGATGAGGTAAACCTCATTGTTGATGACAAAGGAAGAGGGGGCCCAACGGGACATGCCCGGATGCGCAGGCCATTGCGTCCAAGAATCGTCCAAGGGGTCGAATTGCCAAAATTCACCTGTAGGCATGGAGGTATGGCCTTCTCCGTCTCCGCTCAAGGCGTAGCCCATTCCATTATGAGCAAATTGGGCGCCGGCGACGCGACCTTGGTCCGGCAACGTGGTCATTTCCGTCCAGCTTTCACCTGTAGGGTCATACCGGTACCATTCGTTGAAAATTTCTGTGCTATGGTGACCGAAACCAACATATACCTGCCCATCGATTCCAAATTGATACGGGTGGTGGCGTTGCGTGTCAGGAAATGTTGGTTTTTCCGACCATGTGTCGGACTCCATGTCATATTCCCACCAATCATTCAGGTCTCCAGTTGCTGAATTTCCAAGACCAACATAAATGTGATCGTCAATGGCGACGAAAGCGGGGTGCATCCTGGCGTCACACGGACATGATGCTTTCTCTTCCCAATTTCCAGTCGCCGGATCAAAGACCCAC